>NZ_RZSX01000311.1:0-6602 GCF_004023105.1 Mesorhizobium sp. M5C.F.Ca.IN.020.32.2.1
GAATGTCGGACGGGTACGCGGCGTCAACGCCTCGTCGTCGCTGATGCCGCCCATTTCGGGCCCCGGCAACGGCGATAGCGGATTGGCCTTGCCCTCGGCCCGTGCACCAACGGCCGAGCAGGCGCCGAAAATCGCGTCGAACAGCAATGGCGCTTTGGCGCGCCCGGCAAAATAGAAATCAAGCCGGTCGAGCGCCAATTCGCTAAGCCTGCCTTTTCCGGCCCGCCCCAGCGTGATGCGCAGCGCCGCCTCGCCGCCAACGCCGCCGATCGGTGTTATGCCGGCCGCTGCCAACCCGCTGCGATCCTGGAAATAACTGACCGATATGATGGCTATCGGCCACAGCGTCATTTCCTGCGCGGTGGTGAATGTGCAGCGCGTCGACAGGCCGGGTTGCAGGCTGGACACCAGCCGCGTGTTCCGCTTGATGACATGGCCGGCAATCATCGACTGGACCTGCTGGCCGGGTTTCAGCACTGCCATTGCCGTTGCCGGCGCGGGCGTAACCAGATCGGGATAGAGGACATCCAGCACGCTGCGTGAAAACCGCGAACGCTCGGCATCGACTTTCAACCGGGTGCGCGCGGCGAGGAAAGCGACGCCGTCAAGCAGCCGCTCGACATACGGGTCCGGGCAGGGGACCGTATCGAGCGAAAGATTGCGCGCCACCGCCGGATGCATGTCGGCAAATTCCGCCGCGAGTCCGCGGATATGGGTCAGTTCCTCCTCGTAATATTCTACGAAGACCCGATCCATCTCAGCTTTCCCTAAATTCGGTCCGCGCCAGGCCGTTGTCGAGATTGATCGTGGTGCGCAGGCGCATGCGTTCCGGCGTCGGCGTCATGATCAGCACGGCGTCTATCTCGATCTTAAGGCCCACACTTTTGTCGCCGAGGGTCACCGTTACCTTGGTTGCGCTTTCCTTGAGACGGGGCTCGAACGTGGCAAGGACCGAGCGGATCTCGCGCGCCAGGGTCTCGCGATCAAAGTCGCGGGACGAACGGCCCGAAAAGGAAGGCACACCGTAGTTGACCACACTTCGGCGCACCTCCGGAAAATCGGCCAATGATGGCGGATTGTCTGCGGCCTGTTCACTTTCGAAATCGGAGAGAAGCGGAACAGCTTCGAAACGCTCGGTGTTGAACAAGGCCTCGATGTCGCGCCGCACGGCCTCCTTGAGGACGCGGGCCGATACGACCACGCCACGGCTTTCGATCTCCGCGCGGTGTTGGGTCTGAAAGGCCAGGCGCTGCAGACGCCGCTTCTGATCGGGCGTCAGCTCCGCGTCGGTATCGATCAGCCGCGCGCTGCCCGCCAGCAGGGCATCCAGCCGGTCCGCGCCAAGCTCGTCCTGTAAGGTCTGGCGCAGCCCGTCTATCTCGGAGGTCACGCCCGGCAGGTCGTTGACGAGGCGGTCCCAAAGAGAGGGCTGGACCGCTTCGCGTTTCGCTCGCGAACTGCCGGTTACCTGTAGCTTGTCCGCGCCGGGCCGCCGCACCTCACTTGCCGACATAGACATCCATTTCGATTTCGTCATCCTTGTTATAGACGAACTTGATCTTCTTGTAGGCGAAGCTGACCTCCTCCTCGATCAGGTCCGCTTCATCTTCGGCCTGTTGCATGTCGTATTCCATTATGGAAGCGTCGGTCAGGGTAACGACCAGATAGTCGCTGGTCTCGCCATCGATGGTCCGGCGGGCGGAGAACACAACTTCGTCCAGCGCCTTGTTGTCGAACAGCGCCTTTTTCAGATACGGCGAGGACTTGTCATAGTGCTTGGTGAACTTGATCATCCCCAGGGACACACGACCGCGGCGTGAGAGCGAATTCGGATCGTACGGCGCGATTATCTTGTAATCGACCCCATGCACTTCGATTTCATCCTCGTGGCCGTCTCGAACGCTTGGACCTTTGATATCCGGAACCTTTAGAAAACCATCAATTTTCACTGGCATTGTCTTTCTCCACCGCTTTCAAACAGAACAAGGTGTGGTTGCTGCGAATCAAGTCTTTACGGACGGGAGTTCCGACACCAGTCGGAGCGAAGCGTTGATGCCCTCCAGCTGGTAATGCGGACGCAGATAGAAGCGAGCATTGTAGTAGCCCGGCCGTCCTTCCACGCTGTCGACCTGGACCTCAGCCGCAGCAAGCGGGCGCTTGGCGCGCGCCTTGTCGTCGGCAAAGGCCGGGTTGGCCAGCACGTATCGGTTGATCCACTCGGTCAACCAGATCTGCATGTCGGAGCGTTCCTTGAACGACCCGATCTTGTCGCGCGCAATGGCCTTGAGGTAGTGCGCAAAGCGCGAAACCGGGAAAAGATAGGGCAGGTTGGCGCTCAGCCGCTCGTTCGACTGTGCGTCGGGATCGACCAGCCGGCCGGCACGTGTCTCGTGTCCTGCAGCGAATGCGCGCCGATGAAAGCCGCGAGATCCGTGTTTTTCCTGTGCAGGATAGGCATCAGCCCCAGCTTGGCCAGTTCTGCCTCGCGCCGGTCGTCGATGGCGACTTCCGTCGGACATTTCATCGCGATCGACCCGTCGTCGGTCGGGAAGCTGTGCACTGGCAGGTTGAGCACCGTGCCGCCATTCTCGACGCCGCGGATCTGCGTGCCCCAGCCATAGAGCTTGTGACTGCGGTTTATGTTGACGCCCATTGGGAAGGCGGCGTTCATCCAGACATATTTGTTGTGGTCGCCGTGCACCTCTTCCTCGAAGGTGAAGCCCTTCACCGGAACGGTCTCCGCGCCATACGGCAGTCGTGCCAGGACGCGGGGCATGGTCAGGCCGATGTAGCGCGCGTCCTCGCTCTCGCGCAGCGATTGCCACGAGGCATAGGCCGGGTTTGAGACGATCATCTGAAGGTCCTGCGGGTTCGGCAGTTCCTGCCAGCTGTCCATGCGGAACAGGCGGGGCGAGGCGGCCGCGATGAACGGCGTATGCGCGGAGGCACACACACCCGACATATTACGCAGCAGGCCGACGTCGCGCGGATGGTTCGAGAATTCGTAGGCGCCGACCAGGCAACCAATCGGCTCGCCGCCCAGCATCGAATACTCGTCCGTATAGACTTTCTTGAAGATCGGGCTTTGGTCCCACATCTGGCCTTCATAGTCTTCAAGCGTGTCGGCGAGCTGCTCCTTGGAAATATTCATCACCCGGATCTTCAGCTTCTGATCCGTCTCGGTGTTGTTGACGAGATACCAGAGGCCGCGCCATGTGCCTTCCATTTCGCGCACTTCCGGCGCATGCAGGATCTCGTTCACCTGCTCCGACAGCATCTTGTCTATGCCCGCGATCAGCGACTTGATCGACTTGATCGCGTTGGACGAGATGGTTGTGGTGTCGGAACGGGACTGCGCCGCGAGGGCAAGATTGCGCACGAGTTGCTGCAGCTTTTCGCTGTCGTCCTTCTTGACCTTGAAATCCTTCTCGAGGAGCCCGCTGAATTCTCCGAGGTCGATGGCTTCCGCCTCAGCGGCAACGGCTGTGGTTTTTTGTTGTTCGGCCATGATTTACTCCTGAACCTTGTCGTCGTCGGATAATGCCTGGTTGGCGATCTTGCCGAGAAGCGGCTCGTTGTTCAGAAGTTGCGCTATGCGCTTTTCGGCGTCGACACGGCCGTCCATGAAGCCGAGCAGTTCCTCGAGCTGACGACGCATCTTGAGGATTTCGGCCAATTGCGGAACTTGCTCGGCGATCTTGTCCGGCGCGAAATCACCCATTTTGGTGAAGGTGAGGTCAAGCGCCAGTTCCTCGTCCCGTTCGGCGCCTTCAGGTTGGGGTAGTGTATTTTTCACTCGGGCTTTCACGCGTGGCCCGAGTGCCTCCATGAACTTGGGGAAGCGGTTGGCGTCGGTCTCGACAAAGGCGCGGTCCAGCACCGATTTCGACGCTTCCCTGGTCTGTGAAGCGCCGGAGAGATCGGCCATCACACCCATGACAAACGGCAGTTCGATCGTCGTCGGGCTGCCGTAGGTCTCCACGTCATAGGCGATCTGCACGCGCGGAGCGCGATTTCGTTCGATGACCTTCGCTTTACTTTCGGCTGGCATGGCTTGTTACCTTTCATCCTTCTGAGCCGTCTTCTTGGCATCGGGAACGCCGGCAAGAAGCCGGAATTCCTTCAGCCCCGACGGGGCGAGATCTTCCATCAGTTCAACGAAATCCATATGCACCATCCGGCGCACGCGGCGGGCGAGGTGCGGGATTGGGCTCGACGGTTCGGTGCGGTCATAGAAGGCCACGACAAGGTCGAGGCATTTCACGACGTCGTCGCGCGAGGAAATCCGATCCGGGAGCCCCGTGCTCGGTTCCGCGTAACTTGCCATACTTGCCATCGTATCGGCTCCATTACCGTTTCGAACTGGCGCTGCTGGTTCTGCAGGCGCGGAAACAGGCTTTGCGGCGCCATTCGCGGTGACGCCGGCGGCCGAGTTTCGTTCGAGGGTCGTCAGCAAACGCTGCAGAAACCGCTTTAACTCCGGAACGGTGGCGCCGCTGCCCTCGATGCGGGCATTGAGTGCGGTCTCCACCGCCTCGAGGGCCGCGATCGCGGCGCGCGCATTGGCAAAGAGCGACGTCATCTCCGCGCCGGCCTGATCGATCTGTGCGGCGCATGCGCTGCGCACCCGGTTCACCAATTGGCTGTGCGCGCTCGCCAGAGCCGCCTTCTCGGTCGCGTTCATTCCCGAGGCCGCTTCCTGAAGCATGACACGCTCGTCGAGCGCGCCCTTCTCCAGATCTTCGCCGAGGATCGGGCCGATTGCACGCGGCGCGAAAAACGTCATTTTCCGCAAATCCTTGAGCAGGCCATCCTGACTGTTCTGGAGGTCAGTCAGCGCATTGATGCGGCGCAGGGCGGCGTCGCGCGGCGTAGCACCGGACCGCAGGGCCGGGTGCATGGTTGCCCAGTGCTGATCGAAGGTCTGCGCTATGAGGGTCAGGCCCTCAGCCAGCCCGGCCAGCCGATACTCGTTGGCCAGAGCACGCGTAACGATGACGAGGAGGCGCAGGTCCCGGCCGTGTGGACGCAGCTCTTCGGCCTTAGTGAGCACCGTGGACCAGTCGATCGGAACGGCAACTTCTAACTTGGCGTTCCCTTGATACTCGACCTTTTTCTGCTGTTCCGTCAGACGCTCCAGCTCATGAAAGGCTGGATCGTTGCGCAAATCCTCCCCTGACGGATTTTCACCGTCCAGCGGATTCAGCCAGAGTGCGAGATCAATCACACCATCCCCCAGCGAGCGGCTCCTGGGCCGTGCGTGACCCAACGTTACCACACCGCGACACTCTACCACAATTTAGTTGCTGCTCAATCTTAATGGAAGCTTGCAGAGCGGGGCCTGAGCTCGAAATCGCTGGCGCAATTGTCGAACCCTATATGTGAAGGCACCGCAAAGAGCTGCGCACTCCACGGCTTGTAGCCGATGGCGTCGGCTTTGCTGTCAGGGGGAAATCGACTGGTTCGAACACCCAGACGCCCCGTCGATAACGCTCTTTGTCAAGTCGCTGCTTATGTGGCAGTTTATTGCCTGGCAGATTGGAGGAGCAAGTTCGATGGAACAGCGCCGGTCGTCGCAGAGCTTTAAACGCAAGGAATTGGTCGGCAAGCTCAACCCCGTCTGTTTGCGTGCCTTCAAGGCTGCAGCCGACACCGCCAAACTGCGCGGCAATCCATATGTCGAGCTCGTTCACTTCATCGAACAACTGGTGCTTTCCGAGCGCTCGGATGTGCAACTGATACTGGCAGACGCCGGGGTGGATGCGAGCCGGCTCACGGCCGATATGACCCGCGCCGTCGACAAGCTGCCCTATGGCGCCACTTCGATCGAGGAGTTTTCCGATCATATCTTTCACGCGATCCAGGAAGCCTGGAGCCTGGCGGGGCTGGAATTCAGCGTCGAGGAAGTCCGCAGTGCGCATATTCTGCTCGCCTGCCTGAAGACGCCGGTGCTGGAAGGCTTGCTGTCAAAGATCAGCGGTGAATTCGACAAGATCGATGCGCAGGCCGTCATTGCGCGGTTCGCAGATATCATGGAGGGTTCACTCGAAGCTGGTGCCTCGACTGAGGTTCCCGCCTCCGAAACACCGCGGCGGCCTCCGAGCGGGGATTCGGCGCTGGCGAAGTATGCGACCGACCTGACCCAGCGCGCCCGCGACGGCAAGATCGATCCTGTCGTCGGGCGCGATCCGGAGATCAGGCAGATCGTCGATATCCTGATGCGACGCCGGCAAAACAACCCGATCCTGACCGGCGAGGCCGGGGTCGGCAAAACCGCGGTCGTCGAGGGCTTTGCCTTGCGCATCGCCGAGGGCGACGTGCCGCCGACGCTGCAGGGCGTCAGTGTGCGTATGCTCGATGTCGGCCTGATGCAGGCGGGCGCCAGCGTAAAGGGTGAATTCGAAAAACGGCTGAAGGCGGTCATTGACGAGGTTCAATCCTCCGAAACGCCGGTCATCCTCTTCATCGACGAAGCTCACACCTTGATCGGCGCCGGCGGCGCGGCAGGAACCGGTGATGCGGCCAATCTGCTGAAGCCGGCGCTGGCGCGGGGTGAGCTTCGCACGATCGCAGCAACGACCTGGGCCGAGTACAAGCAGCAC
>NZ_RZSX01000312.1:0-6592 GCF_004023105.1 Mesorhizobium sp. M5C.F.Ca.IN.020.32.2.1
GTGCGAACGATGCGTTCCGATCATGGCGTCGTCGATCCGGAGGGCGAGACATGCGCCGACGACAGCGGCTTCCTGACCCACGCTCGCGTGGAAGAAACCAGGGATCTTGTCACCTTTGAACCGGCGCATACCCTCTTCTTCGAATCGGCGGATCCGAAGCATCCGTCGATATGCTTCTAGTCTCTGATCACCGTTCAACTGCATGACTCAAAGGTTCCTCCAATATCAAGTAAAAGGTGCCTCATGCGATGGCGCATTGCTTCTCGGCTGGTAGTGACGCAAAGCCAACTGCGGCATGCCAGGCATAAGATGAGGCTTTGCGGCTCCCACCTCTTTAGCATCCGGATGTAAGCGAGGTCTTGGCTCCTAGTCTTCGCCACCTCGCGTCGGCGTGGGTGATCTGAAGCATGCGCCATACAGCTACCGAGCACCGACCTTTCTCTGGATTCCAGAGAGTCTGACGCAAGCGCCGTGCCATTTGACTTAAGGCTAGCAGTCAGCAGCGGCGAGGCGCTGCTGGAAGACATGCGCAAGCTTTTCCTTTGTTCGAAGTTGGACAACAATGTCGGAAGCCTGAACAAAATGGTTGGGGCCGGCGCAACGGATAACGGGCGTGACCTGCTCCTGAAATGTCCTCGCTTTGAGATCGGTCTGCTCTTTAGGACCTGTTGCGCATTGTGCCACCCGGCGTGTCTCGATCGCCTGCAGCGCAGCCTCGACACCAAGCGGCTGGAGCAGCTTTAGGATCTGCGCGTGAACGGCAAGATCAACCCGCATCGAACCGATACAGGAGGTATCCATCCGGTGGTGGACGCGGACGGAAGCTATTTGTCGCGATGATGGCGATGGGGTTTTGAAGCCTTGCGATGCCGATTCGGAGAAGGCCATGACACCGTCTTCGTGGTCTGGCCCGTAGACCCAGATAGACTGTCCTCGGGTTCCATTTCGATGCGATTTCGGCGAGCCAGTCTTCATCTTCACCGAGTTCCCGGGCGACGAGTGCGATGGTTCGCAGGGAATGGATTTTGTTGATGTGCATTGTCAGGCCGCGATTGCGGCGGGCTTGCGCCAGTTCAACGGCAGCAACTCGTCGAGGCGGTTGGCGTGGTGCTCTGCGACGCGTGCAAGCACATCGGTAAGCCAGGCTTGCGGGTCGACATCATTGAGTTTGGCGGTGCCGATGAGGGCGTAGATGACAGCAGCGCGCTGGCCGCCGCGATCCGACCCGCAGAACAGCCAGGCCTTGCGACCGAGCGGGACGCAGCGCAGGGGCCGTTCAGCCGCATTGTTCGTAATGCAGATTCGGCATCGCCGAGAAAGCGGGTAAACGCCGGCAATCGGCGCAGCATGTATTTCATGGCCTTGGCGAGATCGTGGTTGCGCGAGAGCTTGGCAAGCTGGACGATCAGCCAAGCGTGAAGGTCCTCCATTAGTGGAGCACTCTGCTCCCGGCGAGCGCAGGCACGCGCTTCGGCGCTCAATCCGTTGATCTCGCGCTCGATATCGAACAGGACATCGAGGCGCTGCACCGCCTCCAGTGCGATCGGGGTAGATCGTCCCTGTCCGTTCGCCGCGGCTCTTGTTGCGCGCTGATCCCTCGACATCGGCAAGTTCGAAGAACTTGCGGCGCGCATGGGCAAGCAGCCCGCTTCGAGCACAGGCCCTGGCCGACGATCGGCAGCGTAGAGTTCGCCATAGCCACCATAGGCGTGTGCCTGCAGGATACTGGACCAGGTGTCGAGATGCGCTCGCGGATGTTCGCCACGGCGGTCGCGCGAATAGTGGAACAGCGCGGCGGGCGGGTCGGCGCCGCCGAATGGCCGATCGTCGCGGACATAGACCCACAGCCTGCCGATATCGGTCTTGCCCTTCGCAAGGACCTCGATCCGGCGATAGAGGGGCATGAGCGCGAAAGTGGCCGCGCCAACCTGGTCGGCGAGCGTCGACAGGCCCAGTGGCACGCCTTGGCGCGCGAAACGCTCAGCCTGGCGGTTCAATGGTTGATGCTGACCGGATTTGTTGAAACAGCAGCAGGGCGAGCAAGCCAGGACCTGCCCGGCCACGCGACACGACATGGAACGGCGCCGGCGGCTGGGTGATCGTCTCACAGTTCCGGCACGAGAACTTCTCGCGCACCGTCTGGATGCCACTGGCGCGGGATCACCTCCAGCGTGTCGGTCACGTCCTCGCCCAGCTTCGAGAGCCGCGTCCCGCAGGTCGGGCACGAACACGGCGCGGGGATGACGATGCGCTCACGCGGCAGATGCTCGGGAAACGGCTTCCCTGCATCGAGACCCGCCAAACACCAAGGCATTCCTCAAGGCACAGCCGAACAAGACGGATCGCAACGATGCGCGCGGCATCTCGCAAATCAGCGCGTCAACCTGTTTCGCCCGGTGCATGTGAAGACGTTGGCGAGCCAGAAGCGGCGGGCACTCTTGACGGCCCGCAAGCTGCAGGGAAAGGCGATCGCCATCGAGAACGACATCCGCGGCCTGTTGCGCAATTTTGGGCTCAAGGTTGGCCTCGTCGGAGCCGTCAAGTTTGAGGAACGGATTAGCGAGCTCGTCGAAGGACGTTGTGAACTGGCCGAAATTGTCACGCCGCTGCTGGAGGTGCGCTGCAAGCTGCGCGAACAGTTTACAGTTCTACATCGCAGACGTCTGAGAATCGTGCGGGACGATGAAGAGTCTGTCGGCGCTTGATGACGATCTCCGGCGTCGGTCCTGTGGTGGCGCTGGCTTATACCGCCCCGATCGACATTCCACAGCGATTCAGAAACTCCAAAACGGTCGGGTCCATCCTGGGACTAGCGCCGGCGCTCAACCAATCGGGTGAAAGCCACCGCGCCGGGCGTGTCTCGCTTTGCGACGACGGGATGATGCGCCCCTTGCTCTATGAAGCCGCCCAAGTGATGCTAACGCGTGTGAAGAAGTGGTCCTGGCTGAAGGCGTGGGCGATGAATGTCGCCAAGCGGTGCGGTCTAAGCGATCGTCGCACTCGCCCGTCGGCTGGCAGTCATCATGCACCGCATGTGGGTGGACGGCACCGAATTCCGCTGGACGCGGCAGGAGGCCCTACCCGCCGCCGGCTGACCGGCAAGGCCGCAAAGGAGAGAGATAAAGTTCCGCCAACCGGCGGAAGCACGTCCTTCGCGGGACGATGGATGAGGCGAGTTCGTTGAAGCGCTCGGATCGGTCGCGCTGCAGTCCGATCAGGTCGCGAGTCAGATTGTGCCGCCTCATTCTCCTGATCCCATGCTGGGAGGGCCCGGAGCCGATCCCGTAGAGAAGCGAGGCCCCGCGAACGACGTCAAACGCCGGAGAAGTCGCAAGCCGAAAGCGCTTGACCTCAACATGCCGAATAGAGAAGCACTTGACTCTCGGCGCAACCGAAAAATGCCGCTTTGGGTGAGGAAATCTGCGTCCTATCCCGCGCTCGCCGGACGCCAGCTGTATTGCGGGTTGCGCCAGTCAATCCCGTCGAGCAAACACGCCAGCTGAGCCCTCGTCAGCGACACCAAACCCAGCTTGCCTCCGCCACATAATATTCAGATGGAGTTCAGCAGTTGCAGAACGGAGTCATTTAGTCGGAAACGCACGCCGTGATCGTCGGTGACGCCCGCCGTCTCGAGTCCATTGCGCATCATCTCGACATCCGCTGTGGCATAGCGGTGGGTCGTGGCGACCTGTGCGTGCCCGAGCACCAGGCTTGGATCGTCAAAAGGTCGTGAGTTGCATTCATGCCAGCAATGTGTAGCTTCGGGTTACCGTCACCTCGGATCGTTATCCGTAGCGCGTGGTTTTGCGGCCGTCGGCCGTACGCGCGTGGAATCATTGCGCCAGGCGCCGTCCTTCTGGAACAGAAGCGCCAGGCCAATTGGATCATGCAGCCCCGCACGCCGGCACTGCCGGCGCGCGCCAGCCTCTTCTCACGTTTGCCGCTCTCGAGCCGGTGAGGCCGGCATAGCGCGCCAGCGCGGCAGTCGCGCAAGCCGCGCGAAAGACACTCGCGACCAGCATGTCGGCCGTCTTGATGCCGACGCCGTTGACCCGTGCGATGAGGTGCACCATCGCATGCGGGCCTTGGTGCGGATCTGACGGCGCACGAGCTTGAGCCGCTCAAGCAAGCGGTACAGCTCGGCGCGCTTGAGATGGAAGGAGCGCAATCTTAAACTGACTAAATTGATGTTTGACTGCCGCTTGATAGAATTGATTGTTCAGCTCGTGGTATTTGTGAAGCATATCCGACCGCTACGCCCTTGAATGGAGGTCTCGTCAATATGCAGGTTGCCGGTGACGGTTCGCTTGCACCCTTGCCCAACACTCTCCAAACCCCGAAGGGGGAACTCCGGTCAATCCCCAGACCTTGTCCGGGCACTCAAACAAAATTTTACAGAACCTTCACGACGACAAATCGCCGACAATGGTACGTTCACCACAATGTCTGAGGTCAGGCACGGCTACTTTAAGCTTCAGACGCCGCACAGCACGCTACCGAGGGTCAACAGCAATGGCAAAAAGAGCGGTCATCCTGGTTGAAGGCAGTCCAATGGGTAATGGTCTGCTATACCTCCAAGCGTCCCAGCGTCTTGGGCTTCATGCAATCATCCTGTCGGCTGATCCAGCTCAGTACGACTGTCTTGCGGCGGAAAGGATTGAGGCAATAGTCCGGGTCGATACAAACGATCTCGATGCGCTGATCCGCGAATGTTCCCGGCTACGTGCGACCTATGACATTGCCGGCGTTACGTGCGCCAGGGAGTCGGTCTGTGCGACGGTTGGCAAGCTCTGCCGGTATTTCGATCTACCGGGGCCGAATCCCACATCCATTGAACGATGCTGCGACAAGTTCGTTCAACGTCAACTCCTCGCCGAGGCCGGCGTTTCAGTACCAGCTTATCGCTTGGCAGCGGATGCGACGGACATAGAAAGCTCTGCTGCCGAGATCGGCCTGCCGGTGGTTCTTAAGCCAGCGGTCGGCAACGGTAGCGTAGGTGTCCGATTGTGCCGCGACGTCGACGAGTTGACCGAACATACCATCCATCTGTTGGGCGGAAAGCACAAACAGTGGTCTTCGCCCAGGATACTGGTCGAAGAATTCGCGCAAGGCCCGCTTTATGCCGCCGACATAATGGGAAATGAGGTCATTGGGATTACCGCCACTGACTTCGGCCCCTTACCGCATTTCGTCGGTCGGGAGTGCACCTTTCCGGCCCCGCTGACTGATGACGAGCGTGAGCGTATCGCCGATGTTTCGTTGAGCTGTTTGCGAGCTCTCGGCCTTGGCTGGGGGCCAACGGGCATTGAATTCCGGTGGACGAAGCGTGGCCCAGTCGTCATTGAAGTCAATCCGCGGCTTCATGGCACGCCCACTCCCCAACTGATTCAGCTGGCTTACGGCATCGATCTCATCACCGAGCACATCAAGCTTGTCATCGGCGACGAATGGGATTTGCGCAGAAGGCACTCGCAGACTGCGGCCGCACGGTTCCTCGTTCCTGATCGCGATGGCACCCTCGATTGCATTGGCGGCGCCAGTCGGGCAGCTGCCGTATCAGGTGTCGCCGAGGTCAAATTGCATGTTGAACCCAAGATGCCGATCATCAGGAAAGGCGATTACCGAGATTCGATCGGACATGTCATCGCCTCTTCACCCAACCTCGCTCAAACCGAAGCGATACTTCAGCATGCCGTCGACTTAATCAGTTGGTCGATCACACCATTCCCACTGTTCGCGGATAACAAGCCGTTTTGAAAGTCGAGGGGGTCGGGATTTCACCAAAGGCTGGGACTGCAGGGGGACATCGCGCAGCGACTTGCGTTTGACGGTCACGAGCACGGCGGCATCCTGACGCTGGTCGGGACGTGGTCAGCCGGCGACCGGCATGATTTCCGTCCTGGTCCAGCGGAACTGCGTGCCGTCGCGCCAGATCCGGTGCATGATCACCGCCAGCCGACGGGCGACAACGGCCTTCTCTTGGCCGCGCCGCTTGGCGACGTTCATCGCCCAGGTCTTCGGCCAGGACCATTTCGTCCTCCGCGTCAGCAGGGTCACCGCCTTCGAGCTGCGGAAAGCGGGCCGGCATGTCGATCCTGCTGGTGTAGGCCCGCGCCAGGACCGGGCCGACACCGCGAATCGACGGCAGCCGGCGGCAATTCTCATCATCCCGGACGATCGTCAAAACATCGGTGCAGGGCGGCAGATCGCCGCTTCAGGCCGCCAAAAGCTCATCGCCGCTGTGCAGCAAACGGGTGAGGTGAAGCCGCCATCAGTAGGAGAAAATAGCCAACCGCATTGCCTACCGCCAAAATGGCTTCCCGCCGATTGCAGAAGGACGTACGTGGCCCTTACGGCTCCTCGCTTATTCTGCCCTCACCAACTCGTGTATCCTCCATCCACGTTGAGAATTGCGCCGGTCATGTAGCTGGAGGCGTCGCTGGCGAGAAACTGAACGACATTTGCGATCTCCTCTGTGCGGCCCAAGCGGCCCATCGGTGTGAGTTCGACCCAGGTCGAAACCGGGTTACTGGTCATCTTCGTGGCAATGTATCCTGGAGCGACCGCGTTTACGCGAACGCCCGATTTTGCC
>NZ_RZSX01000313.1:0-6588 GCF_004023105.1 Mesorhizobium sp. M5C.F.Ca.IN.020.32.2.1
GAGTATCTGTCGATCACCCAGAGCCAGGATCCGTCAGGCTGGCGCCGGGCTACCTCTGATGTGATATCGCCATCGATGCTGCGGGTGGAAGTGAGCGCAAGATCGCCAGAAATCAGCGCCGGTCTCTGCTCTCCCATCCGGAAGCGCCGTCCTTCTGGACCGATCCCGGTCACCTGCAATTTCTCGAAGAACTCCCGGATGGCCGCGGTGCCTCTCAGGAGTTGTCCGTCGTTCATGCCATCGTTGAGTTCGATCACTGCATCTGACTCGAAGAGAGCGGTCATGCCATCGACGTCGCCGGCATTTTCTCTGGCAACGAGCTGCCGCTCTAGATCCTGCGGGTCGAAGAGGGGACCTTTTGCTACCGGTATATTCATATTGGCTCTCCCGCGATCATGAGAAAGTGCACCCATCTTCGTAGGCATCGATGATCTTTTGTAGGCTCGAGACCACAAGCGTTAGAGATAGATGGCAAACCTACTTTCCGAAATGGGCAACAATGCGAGAAGTGCGAGATGGTGAGGTGGCGTACCGACATCAACGCAATTGCTGCGTGATTGAGGCATATGCAATAAGCTTCATCCCGACAGCATCGGCTTCGTCCAGAAAGTTTCGCGAGAGCGGCGCGACAGTCGCGAACGCTCCGGCACTTTCGCCTGGACTTCTATTGCTTGAGCTCGATTGTAGCTTCAACTTCGACTGGAACGCCTTGAGGAAGGGCGGCGACGCCTACAGACGTGCGTGCGTGCTTCCCGGCCTCACCAAAAACCTCGACCATCAGGTCGGACGCGCCGTTCATGACCAGATGTTGCTCCTTGAAGGAAGGCGTCGACGCGAAATAGCCGACTAGGCGGATGACGGAAGACACCTCATCCAGGTCTCCAATCGCCGCCTTTATTTGCGACAGAATGTTCAAGCCGCAGATCCTCGCCGCTTTTTGAGCGTCTTCGAGACTGATGCCGTTACCGAGGGTTCCGACATAAGCGCTTTTTCCGTCTACACGCGGCACTTGGCCGGCCAGATAAAGGATATTTCCGCAAAGCCTGAACGGCACATAGTTTGCGGCCGGGATCGGGGCCGTCGGTATCTTCAAACCCAGCTCGATCAGTCGTGTCTGGCGCAAACCCGGCATAGTCTCTCCAGAGGTTGGATGAAAATCGCCTAAAGGTTGGCGAGTTGAACGAGCGTATTGGCGAGCACGTTGGCTCCTGCGACCATGTCGCGAAGCTCGGCGCTCTCCGATTCGTTGTGGCTTATGCCGCGCCAGCACGGGATGAAAATCATTCCGGCCGGCGCCAGTTCTGCAATGTAGCGCGCATCGTGACCTGCTCCCGACGGTAGGAACATGTGCGAATAGTCGAGGCTTTCCACGGCCTTCAGAATGGCGTCAGGCACGGCGCCCGTGAACGCCACCGGGCTCGTATGCCGCAGCTCGCTGACGGTCACCTCGCATCTGCCCGCCTTTTGTCGCGCTACGATCGCAATCTGATCCCCCAGCGACCGGAGAGCGTCCGGATCTGGGTGCCTGAAATCGATCGTGAACGTCACCGAGCCGGGCACAACCGCCATCGCACTCGGAACCACGTCCATCTCGCCCACAGTGAAGCGAACGATATCACGCGGATCGTGAAAAGCTTTCCGCAGTTCGCTGAAAATCTCCATGGCGGCGACCAGTGCGTCTTTCCGAAGTCGCTCCGGCGTGGCGCCGGCGTGTCCGGCTTCCCCAACGACGTGAACCTTGAAGCTTCGGTGACCTTGTATCGCGGTGACGATACCGATGGTCTTGCCTCGCGCCTCCAGCTCCGGACCTTGTTCGATGTGAGCTTCGACATAGTAGGCGATAGGCGATCGGAATCCCCGATGTCCGACGCGTGGATGGTCCTTCAGTAACCCCGCAAGCGATTGCCGGACCGTTATATTCTGATTGTTTCTGAGGTCCATCAGCTTCGGCAGCTTGTCGGGATTCGCGTAGACCTGGGATCCCAGGCACCCGACGCCGAACTGGGCGTCGGCCTCCTCCGCAGTCCAGATCACCGCTTCGATCGGACGCTTCGTCACGGTGCCTGCGTCGTCGATCGCCTCCAGTGCCTCGAATGCGGCGAGCACGCCATAGATGCCGTCGAACTGCCCGCCGTTTGGCTGCGTATCGCTATGGGAACCGCTGACGACAGGAGCGAGGTCGTTTTCCGTGCCCTCGCGTCGCAAGAAGATATTGCCGAAATCATCCATCGTCGAAATGAAGCCACGAGTATTGGCCCACGACAGAAACAACTCTCGTGATTCCAGATCTTCCTTGCTGAATGGCAGCCTGTGAACGCCGCCACGCGGCGTGGCGCCGATCCGCGCCATATCGAGGTGCCGCTGCCACAGACGATCCTGATCGACGTGGCCCGCCAATGTGTCAAACGAGTTGGAGTTTGCATTGCTCGGCATGCACAAGTCTACCTTATCGAACGTCTGGAACGCTACCACTGGAAGCGTTTGAAGTTCGCGCTCCAGCCGCGTTCAACGGATCACGGGCATCTCGCGAGGCGCCCGGCGGTTCAGCAGCCTGATCCCATCGGCGGTCACGGCGATGTTCTCTTCATGTACGCAGACGTGACTGCGCATCTCACCGTCGACGTCTATCTCGTAGGTCATGCTGGGTTCTATGGTCAGGACCATCCCAGGCTCGACGACGGTTTCGACTCCGGGCGCGATCGACGGGGTTTCACACATGCGTAGTCCAAGTCCATGTCCCATGCGCCCAAGCCCGAACGGCTCGAACGGCAAGCTGACCGCCTCCGAAGCCCGGTGCATCGCGCTCGACATGTCTTGCCATATTTCACCCGTGGTTCGACCGGGTTCGGCCGCTGCGATACCGACTTCCGTCGCCTCCCAGACAATCTCGTAAATCTTTCGAAGTTTGTCGTGCAGCGGCCCGAACGAGAACTCGCGGTTGAAGTCGCAGAAATAGCCGTGACGGGTGCTGCCGGTGTCGATAACCAGCACGTCGCCCTGGGATAGCTTTCTGTTCGATGGTTCGAGATTGAAACAAGGATAGCCCAAGCGTTCCGCCACCCCGATCAAGTAGGGAGAAGCCTCCGCGCCACGCTCCAGCAGTTCGTGACGGAATTCGTTGCAGGCCTCGCGGATGCTCATGCCGGCCCGCAATCGCCCTGGCAGCGCCTCGTAAGCGGAAGAGGCGATCTGGCCGATAGCGTGGATCTTCTCCACTTCGGCGGCAGACTTGCGCATCAGCAGTTCGCGAAGCAGCGGATATCCATCAACCAGTTCGGTCGGCGATAACTCACGACCAAGTCGCAGGAAGTCGCCGGCAGGCATGGTGAGACGGCTCTCGGCACCCAGTTCCGCGCCGATGCGGCCATGGCCGCTGGATACACTCCTGATCGCATCGCGAACCAATGAAATCCCATCATCTTCGGGCCGCGGCGAAACCCACATGCGGACATCACGAACCCAAGATGTCCGCCTTGTCATCTCCGCATTGCTGGTCGGCACAATCAGGATGATGTCGCCCCGAGACGGCAACACCGCGTATCGTGGTCTCGTCAGATTTACCCAGGTCGGACTGTGAAAGCCGGTGAAATATCTGAAATGGTCTTCGCTGGTGATGAGAATGGCATCGAGGCGCTCTCGATGCATAAGCTTCTGAGCAGACGCTAGGCGAGCCTCATACTCGCTGATCTCAAATTCAAACTCGCTCACGCTTGTCCTTCCCTGATGTTCAAGAGGTCACGTTCTTTCGTCTTGTCGAGCAGCCGCTCGAAGTCCGAGATCGTCGCCGTCTCGAATATACGTGGCGATGCATTTTTCCCCGGATCCATCCAGCGTGGTCCTCCCGCGGTAAGGACACAGACCACCGGACGCTCCCGGTCAAATCCGTCTGCTCTGACGAGCTTGGGCAAACATGCGACAGGCAAAGCCGAGCTTGTCTCGACATTCAGGCCTTCCTCGGCAAGTGAGGCGGCAGCTTCCTGGATTTCCTCCTCGCTTGCGGAAAGTCCGTATCCGCCTGATTCTCGGATGGCGTCGAGCGCATCATCGCTGCTCACCGCTTCAGACGTCGATTTTGCCACGCTTTCAAACGGGGGCAACTCAACCGCACTGTCAGACCCGCGAGCGAGAGAGACTTCGATGGAGTTAGCCTTCTCAGGCTGAGTAGCCACCAGCCGTGGAAGAGTGGCTATGAGACCAGCTTCCTGGCAATCCAGAAAACCCTTGAAGGCGCCATAGAGCCCGTTTCCGCGCGCGCAAGGGAACAGCATCGTACCGGGAGCCTCTCCGAGGTCTTCGATCACCTCATAAGCGAACGTCCGGTAACCCTCCACGCCAAACGCGTTTTGGACGGGCTTGGCCAGAAACAAACCGATCGGGAACCAGTCCGGCCGTCTTGCAGCGGTTTCGAGCGCCGAAAACCTGAGTTCACGGTCGGTGACTGCAATCTTGGCATTATAGAAACTGGCCTCCGCAAGAATTCCAGCCGGTGTCCCATGCGGCACGATTACCATGCTCTCCATTTCAAGCGCCGCGGCATAGGCGGCGACGGCAACAGCAAGATTTCCCGTCGATGAGACGACGATCTTGCGAAAGCCAAACGATCGCGCCGCATTAGCGGACATCGCCACGAATCGATCTTTGAACGACGCAGTTGGATTTTGTTGCTCGAGCTTGAAATAAAGATGGGGAATGCCAAGCCGTCTTCCGATGATCCGCGAGTGGATAAGGGCTGTTCCGCCTGCGCCCAACGATAGGAATGCATCTTTGTCCTGAACAGGCAGAACATCGAGCCAGCGATCCAGGCCCCGCCCGGTACATCCTGAGAAATCTCCCGACTTCAGCGAATAGGTCCGCGTGAGCTCAAGAAGCCCAATTCTCCCATGTGCTGCGCACGCCGGGCACCCATGCACCATCGGAGCGAAGTCATATCCCGTGCCGCACGCCTGGCACCTCAACCGCCAGCCTCTCTGGCTCATAGAGTTCATGTCACTTACTTCCTGCCTGAAAAAGCGCGAGCGAGATCGTTCGCCCGCGAGGGGCGCAACAATGCCAACCGCTTGTGATGTCTAGTTTCGGTCGGGGTCGCCGTGACTCTCGATTACGCGGGCGGAGCTGCGAATGTGGGAGGCCATCGCGTCACGCGCTGCGTCCGGGTCACGGCGTTCGATTGCTGACAGGATCGCGAGGTGCTCTTTGACGTCACGCTGTGGCATGAGCGGCGTCTCCCGCATGATCTTCTCTCGAAACTCACGCACCTGCACGACAACGAGATTTATCGATTCAGCCAAGACAGGATTGTGGGCCGCTGTCGCGATCGCCTTGTGAAACAAGGCGTTCTGCTGAAAGTAGACCCGGCCGGCCTTCACTTCGCGCTCCACGGCCTTATGCTGCTTCTGAAGCTCCGCCAGATCGTCGGCCGTCGCGCGGCGCGCGGCGAATTCCGCCGCTTTCGTTTCGAGCGCTTCTCGAACATCGAGAAGGTCTAAGAGAGCGCGCCGATTGAGTTGTTCGACGTCGACGTTGCGTCGGATGGAAGCGAACGGGCTGGAGACCTGTGCACTCACGACCGCGCCGACGCCTTGACGGTTGGTGACCAGCCCGAGGGTAACCAGTCCGCGAACCGCCTCCCTTACGGTCGACCGGCCAACGGAGAAAGCCTCCATCATCAGCCGCTCCGACGGCAGCCGTTCGCCTGGCTTGATCCGACCTTCCCTGATCTCCGACAGAATCTGATCGAGCACATTCTGGCTCATCGACATGCGAGATGGTGGCTTGAAGCGCGTCGGTTTGGGCGCAGCGCTGTCACCGCCTCCCGAATGGCGCCCGCCCTCCGACAAAGGCTTCGACTGACTTGATCGACCCAAGGACATCCTCCTTGCCAAACCCGCGCAGATCTCAAGCATCGCGGGCTTCGCCGATTGAATCTAGATCGGATGAAGCACCGCTGTCACGCTGTGTCGAGCCATGAACGTTTCGGCTCTTTGCGACTTATACATCTGCTTATCAGACATCTTATCATTCTGTAAAGCGGCAACATTCTACGGCGACGATTTTCGCGCCATTAACGCCCCAAAAGGACCCGCGCCGGATGTCTCTGCGCGCTATGCCAGCCATATGACATGCCAGCATAGCTCGGCCGTATCGGTATTTCTTTCAATATGTTACGCTAAAGGTTCAGAGCTGCGTGTCGGCTCAACGTCGAAGTAGACCTAAAAATTCAATGCAGCGCTAGCATCCAACGCTTTACAGATTGGCAACATGTCTGATAAGCAGATGCCTAAGAAGAAGCCACAGGCTAACCAGAGGAGTGAACGATGATTTCCAGACGCACTTTCCTTGCCGCCACTGCCGCCGCAGCCGCAGCTGGCGCTTTCAAGGCGCAAGCTGCGGATTTCGAAGGTCAATCATTGCGCGTCCAGTTCTGGGGTGGCAGTGATGGACTTGCGATTCAAAAATATATCGTCGATCCCCTCATGAAGGCGACCGGGGCCAAAGTGGTTGTCGAAGAAGGGGTCACATCAGCATCGATTGCAAAAATCGTGGCGCAGAAAAATGACCCGCAGATCGATGTGGCGTTGTTGGACGACG
>NZ_RZSX01000314.1:0-6554 GCF_004023105.1 Mesorhizobium sp. M5C.F.Ca.IN.020.32.2.1
ATGCACCAGTTCTCGCATGCCTGGATTGACTTCGACGGCATCCGGGATGCGTTCATGCGGGAGAAGAACTCGGACTATTTCGAAAACAGCCGCCGCGCGACCTACCTTCATCGGGATTATGCGCGGCACAACCCCTCTGGCTACGACGGCTACGGCGAAGGACTTTGGGGCCTTTCGGCGGGTGACGGGCCCGGCAACTTCCGCGCGAAGATCGAGCGGCGACCGCGCAAATTTTCCGGCTACGCGGCGCGCGGCGCACCGTTCGGCCCGGACGACGGAACGATAGCGCCGTGGTCGTATCTCGCATCGCTGCCCTTCGCGCCGGAAATCTGCCTGCCGGCGCTGCGCCACCTCAGAGAACGCCACCCTGAGGTGGTCGACAGTTTCAGGGTGCCGAGCGGTTTCAACCCCACGCTGGCGAACCGGCGGAAGTTCGGGCCGAGCGGCTGGATATCGGATGCGCATTACGGACTGGACCAGGGTATCGTCGTGCTGATGATCGAAAACCACCGCTCGCGCCTGATCTGGGACCTGATGCGGTCGAGCCCGCATATCCGTCGCGGCCTGTGCAAGGCCGGGTTCAGCGGCGGCTGGCTATCGGAGCCGGCGGACCCTAAGGACCGTGCTGAATGACGGCTACCGCCCAGCTGTCGCTGTCGTGTCGACAATAAGATGTTCGCCCTTCCCAGCAACTCGCGCTTGCTGGGAAGGGAGTCACTGGCCTGCTCGCATGTTCGATTTCATTTGGCCCGGCAAGTAACCGGCATGATTAGCCGGCGAACGTGTAGGCGGTCTTCACTGTGGTGTAGAACTCCGCCGCGTAGCGGCCCTGCTCGCGCGGGCCGTAGCTCGATCCCTTGCGGCCGCCGAAAGGAACATGGAAATCGACGCCCGCCGTCGGCAGATTGACCATCACCATGCCGGCCTCCGAGTTGCGCTTGAAATGCGTGGCGTGCTTGAGGCTCGACGTGCAGATGCCCGACGTCAGCCCGAACGGCGTGTCGTTGGCCACCGCCAGCGCCTCGTCATAGTCCTTGACGCGGATGACGTTGGCCACAGGCCCGAAGATCTCCTCGCGCGAGATGCGCATGGCGTTGGTGGCTTGCGTAAACAGCGCCGGTTGCAGGTAGAAGCCGCGGGTTTCGCGATCGAGCCGCTCGCCACCGAAGGCCAGATCGGCGCCTTCCTGGCGGCCGATGGCGATATAGTCTTCGTCCTGTTTCAACTGGCTCTGGTCGACCACCGGTCCGATCTGGGTTTTGGCATCGAGAGCGTCGCCGACGGCCAGCTTGCCCAGGCGATCTTTCATCGCGTCGACGAAGCGGTCATGGATGCCGTCCGTCACCACCAAGCGGGACGATGCCGTGCAGCGCTGGCCGGTCGAGAAGTATGCGCCATTGATCGCGCAGTCGACGGCGACCGCAAGATCTGCATCGTCGAGCACGACAAGCGGGTTCTTGCCGCCCATTTCGAGCTGGAACTTGCGCATGTGCTCTACGCTGGCGGCAGCCACGCGCTTGCCGGTGCCGACCGAGCCGGTGAAGGTGATGGCATTGAGGTCAGGGCTGTCGAGCATGGCCTGGCCGACCACCGAACCCTTGCCCATGACGAGATTGAGCACGCCCTTCGGCAGGCCGGCGCGGTGCAGGATGTCGACAATGGTCCAGGCGCTCTCCGGAACCAACTCGGCCGGTTTGAAGACGATGGTGTTGCCGTAGGCCAGGGCAGGAGCGATTTTCCACGCCGGAATGGCGATCGGGAAATTCCACGGCGTGATGATGCCGACGACGCCGACCGCCTCCCGCGTGATTTCGACACCGACGCCGGGCCGCACGCTTGGAACCAGCTCGCCAGACAGGCGCAGCGTCTCACCAGCAAAGAAGTCGAAGATCTGGGCGGCCCGCACGGTCTCGCCAATGCCCTCGACCAGCGTCTTGCCTTCTTCGCGCGCCAACGCCCGGCCGATTTCATCTTTACGCGCGGTGATCTCGTCCGACGCCTTCCTCAGCACCGCATGGCGTGCCAGCAGGCCCGATCGGGACCAAGCCGGAAATGCCGCTTTCGCCGCCGCGATGGCCTGCCGGGCCTGCTCGGCGTCCCCAGACGCATACTCGCCGACCACATCGTCGAGATTGGACGGGTTGATGTTGCGGGAGCCGGCGTCGCCCACCCACTCGCCATCGATGAGGTTCTTTCGAAACGGGATCATGTCGCTGTCTTCCTTGTCGTCCTTCGATTGCTGTCTATCTGGACCACCGGCCGCCACACCGCAAGGCCGCCAGCGGCAAAGTTCTCTTGCTCGACAGGCATGTGCTAGGTGTCGAGGCGGTAAAAGTTGATTCTAGTGTTGTGCGACGCGGATCGCACCGGGAGGAACCGCCATGTCCGACAGCGTGTTGCCGCTGGTGATCAGCGCGCCCGAGCCGCGCACGCTCGACCTGATTTTCACGTCCGAGGCACTGGCGAGATTCCGCGCCAAATATCGTATCGTCGAATCGTCGCCAGAAGGCGTCGCGGCCCTGCCGGCCGACGTGCTCGCCGAGGCGCGCTACATCGTCGGCCAGCCGCCGATCGCGCCGGAGACGCTCGACAAGATGCGAACACTGTGCTGCGTCTTCAATGTCGAGAGCAACCTCATCAACAACATGCCGTATGAGACGCTTTTTTCGCGCGGCATCCATGTTGTTACCACCGGCCTGGTCTTTGCCGAGCCGGTGGCCGAGCTCGGCCTCGCCATGGCGCTCAACCTCGCCCGCGACATCGTCGACGCTGACCTCGCGTTTCGTGAGGGCAAGGAGCTGTGGGGCGGCGACGGCAACCGGAAGGCGCGGCTTCTGTCCGGTGCTGATGTCGGTATCATCGGCTTTGGCGATCTCGGCCGTGCGCTCAACCGGCTGCTGTTAGGCTTTCGCACGCGGACCAGGGTATTCGATCCGTGGCTGCCGCCGTCGATCCTCATCGAGAACGGCGTCGAGCCGGCTACGCTCGACAGGGTTCTGTCGACCAGCGATTTCGTCTTCGTCGTCGCTTCGGTGACCAGCGAAAACCAAGGGTTTCTCGGCGCTGACGCCTTTGCCAGAATGCGCACTGGAGCCGCGTTCATCCTGCTCAGCCGTGCCGGTGTGGTCGATTTTCCGGCGCTGATGGAGGCCGTTCGCAGCGGCCACATCGTCGCCGCCAGCGACGTGTTTCCGGAAGAGCCGCTGGCGCAGGATCATCCCGTGCGCACGCTGCCCGGCTTCCTGCGTTCCGCCCACCGGGCCGGCGCGCTCGACATCGCTTTCAAGCGCATGGGCGACATGGTGCTGGAGGACATGGACCTGATCGACCGCGGCCTGCCGCCGATGCGTTCGAAGCGGGCCGAACGCGAGACCGTTTCGCGGATGCGTTCGAAGCCAGTCGACAAGAACTGAGCCGCAAGCCAGCGCCTGCATCGGTTTCTCAGATGGCGAACGACCAGAACAGGCAGGCCAGTGTCGCAGCGGCGAAGACGACGAAGAATAGGCTTCTCAGCAGGATATTGCGGCGCAACTCGTTCATGAAGAGATGGCATCCGACGACTGCTGCGACAAGCAGGAAGCGCCAGTTCAGCAGCGCCGGCAAGATGTTGCCCCGATCGAAAGCCCACCTGGCAGCGAGACAGCCAATGATGGCCGCGAACAACACGATGACTGTCCAGAAGATCGCATCCGCGGCGTTCGTCAGGACGGCGCTGGCGGCTCTGATCGGCAGGATCATCATGAGCAGCGCGCTGAAGAAGTAGACTGATGCAAGCGGGATAAACGTTCCGGCATCGGCGACGTCGTCCAGGCGTTTTGCGCCGATCGCACCATAAGGATAGCCATGCCTGGCCACTGCCAGGCTGAGCGCCATCAGCAAAGCCGTCAATATGGCGACCAATGCGAATGAAGTGAGGGCTTTGCTCATAAGGGTCCTGTTCGGAACGAATCGAATAAGGACGTTGGTAGCCCATGGTTTGTAAATTGCTGGTAAGCGTCGAGGCCCGGCGTGACAGAGTTTCTCGACGCCCTCACTCCGCCGCTTGAAGGCGCCGCGCCTCAATGATGGTCCTGATCTCGGCGCGGCAGGAGCCGCAGTTGGTGCCGGCATGCAGGGTGGCGCCGATCGCCTCGACGCTGGTGCAGCCGCCGCGTACCGCCTCCGCGATCTGATTGGCGCCGACCCCGAAACAGGAGCAGACGACGGCGCCACGATCGACGGTATTGCCGCCCGGCCGCCCGGCTACGATCGCCAGCCGCCCGCGCCGATCGGCATGGTCCGCACTCAACTGCTCCACCGCCCAGCTGCGCGACACCGCGACCGGCTTGGGCGCAAGATAGAGCGCGCCAGTCAGCCGGCTGCCGGCGAAGCGGGCAAAGCGATAGTGCCCGCCGGCGACATCATGATAGGCGAGCGTCTCGCCTTGCGCGTCCGCGCCAAAAAGCGAAGCTGCGAAAACCGGCCAATCCCGGCCAGCTTCCAGTGCAAGCTCGAGGCGCCAGCCGGCGGCGCAACGGGCGAGGCTCCAATAGTCGGCGTCGATCAAGCCCGGCCGTTGGGCAAGCACGGCGAAGCCGAAGGCGGCGGCAGCAAAGCGTTCCACGCGGGCGGCAATATTCTTCGAGGCCGGCTGGCCTGAAATCGCATCGGTGATGGGTGCCACCAGCGCATCGACGCGAGCACGCGCTGAGAACTGGTCCGTCCAGTGCATCGGCACGAAGACTGATCCCGGGCGCTGCCGCGCTGTCACCAGCGCGCGAACCAGCACCTCGCCGTGCCCAGTGGAGACGCGCACGATGTTGGCATCGCCGATGGCGAAGTGCTGCGCATCCAGCGGATGGATTTCGGCGAAGGGCTCGGCCATGTGCTGCGACAGCCGCTGGCTCTTGCCGGTCCGCGTCATGGTGTGCCAATGGTCGCGAACCCGCCCGGTGTTGAGGATCAGCGGATAGTCCGGGCTGGTGCGGTTGTGTGCAGTCGGGTGGATGGCGATGAAACGCGCCTTGCGGTCGGGCGTGTAGTAGCCGCCATTGGCGAAGAAGCGGATACCCTCCCCCTTGAGGGGAGGGTCGGCGAGCGAGCTTTGCGCAGCAAGGCGAGAGAGCCGGGGTGGGGTCGGAGAGGCTCCACCGACCCCACCCCGTCCCGCTTGTTTCGCTTCGCTCAACGCGCGCGCCCACCCTCCCCTCGAGGGGGAGGGTGAGGCCGGTTCTGGCCATTGGAATGGCGCCAACTCCTCGTAGGTCTCCGCGTCAACACCGGCGTACGCGCCTATATCAAAATCGCGGGCGCCGTGATTCTCGAAGGCCGACAGCGCTGCATGTTCAGCGAAAATCGCGGCCGGCGACGCATACGAAAACGCCTCGGCAATCCCCATCCGCTTGGCCACTTCCGCGATGATCCACCAATCGGCCCTTGCCTCGCCGGGCACCGGCAAAAAGGCGCGTTGGCGCGAGATGCGGCGCTCCGAATTGGTTACGCTGCCGTCCTTCTCGCCCCATGCGGCGGCGGGCAGCCGGACATGGGCGTGGCGGACCGTGTCGGTCATGGCCAGCACGTCCGACACCACGACAAAAGGGCAGGCCTTGATCGCCGCCTCGACGGCATCGGCATCCGGCATCGAATCGACCGGGTTGGTCGCCATGATCCACAGCGCCCGGATACGCCCGTCGGCCACCGCCTGGAACATCTCGACCGCCTTCAAGCCGGGTTTTTCGGCGATGGCCGGCGCGCTCCAGAAGCGCTGCACGCGGCTGCGGTGTTCGGGGTTTTCGATCT
Organism: Mesorhizobium sp. M5C.F.Ca.IN.020.32.2.1; assembly: GCF_004023105.1. Taxonomy (NCBI): domain Bacteria; kingdom Pseudomonadati; phylum Pseudomonadota; class Alphaproteobacteria; order Hyphomicrobiales; family Phyllobacteriaceae; genus Mesorhizobium; species Mesorhizobium sp. M5C.F.Ca.IN.020.32.2.1. The sequence goes on from NZ_RZSX01000314.1 coordinate 5,779, forward strand.
CCATATGGGCGGCCAGCATGTTGGCCAGGCCGCCAACCTCGCGGCCGCCCATGGCGTTGGGCTGGCCGGTCACCGAAAACGGCCCGGTGCCGGGCTTGCCGATGCGGCCGGTGGCGAGATGGCAATTGATGATGGCGTTGACCTTGTCGGTGCCCGAGGACGACTGGTTCACGCCCTGGCTATAGACGGTCACCGTTTTCGCCGTCGCGGCAAACAGGCTGTAGAAGCGGACAAGCTCGTCCTCGCCGAGGCCCGTGGCAGCGGCGATGCCGGCAAGGTCGAGCGAGGAAGCGGCAATCGCGCCTTCGAAGCCCGTGGTATGTGCAGCGATATAGGCGCGGTCCAGAGCGTCATTTTTGCCAAGATAGGCGAGCAGGCCGGTGAACAGCGCGACGTCGCCATCGGCCGCGATCGCCAGATGCATGTCGGCGATACCGGCGGTCATCGTGCGGCGCGGATCGATCAGCGCCACCTTCATCTCGGGCCGTTTTTCCCGGGCCGCGGCAACGCGCTGGTAGAGCACCGGGTGGCACCAGCCGAGATTGGAGCCGACCAGCACGATCAGATCGGCAAGTTCCAGATCCTCGTAACTGCCCGGCACGGTGTCGGCGCCGAAGGCGCGGCGATGGCCGGCAACCGACGAAGCCATGCACAGGCGCGAATTGGTGTCGATATTGGCAGAGCCGATGAAGCCTTTCATCAGTTTGTTGGCGACATAATAGTCCTCGGTCAGCAACTGGCCGGAAACGTAGAAGGCGACCGCGTCGGGGCCGTGC
>NZ_RZSX01000315.1:0-6551 GCF_004023105.1 Mesorhizobium sp. M5C.F.Ca.IN.020.32.2.1
GTGGTGACGTCGTTCTCTTCCTTGACGCTTTTGACGCGGCCGCCAGAGAGGTCGATCTTGGTGTCGAGCAGCAGCTTGAGTGGCGTTTTCGACAGTGGGTAGAGATCGGAGGTTTTCAGCCGCTTGTTGAGGATGACCACCGACTTGCCGTCGGAAATCACCCTGAAATTCGACGTCCCGTCATAGTTGAACCGAATCTTGCCCGGCCGTTCCAGAAAGAACTTGCCGCCGGTCTGCTCGCCCTTGGGTCCGAACTGCACGAATTCGCCGGTCATCGATTTGACCGAGGAAAAATGGTCGGCGATCTTCTGCGCGGTGGGTGGCACCGCCGCTTGCGCCGACGCCAGCAACTGGACCCCGGGCACGACGTTGATGGCCGCAGCACCTGCCAGGACCAGGCCGAGGCCAAGCAGCTGGCGGCGGGTCGGGGCAAAATCGCTGGTCGTAGCGAAAGAGGAGTTTTTCATGCCGGTCACTCTCGTCTGGTTTATCTGTTGTCGCAGTGTTTGGCCCCCCAGTTGGGCTTAAGTTTGGCGACCTAACAGCGCTTCGTCGTTGCAAACGCGCCAGAAGGGTCATAGTTGCCGCCGTCGACCTTGCAGCCGGGCAAATCCCATGGTTCTTGCCGGTCGGATCAGAACTTGTCGTCCTCCGTCGGCACTAGAATCTCGCGTTTTCCGGCATGGTTGGCCGGCCCGACAATACCTTCCTTCTCCATCTTCTCGATGATCGAGGCCGCGCGGTTGTAGCCGATGCCGAGCCGGCGCTGGATGTAGCTGGTCGAGGCCTTGCCGTCGCGCAGCACCACCGCAACCGCCTGGTCGTAGGGATCGTCGGAATCCTCGAAATTGCCGCCGCCACCGCCCGAGCCACCCTTGCCCGGCGGCTCGTCGTCGTCCTCATCGTCATCCTCGGTAATCGCATCGAGATATTCCGGCACGCCCTGCAGCTTCAGATGCGCGACGATCTTCTCGACCTCGTCATCGGAAACGAAGGGGCCGTGTACGCGCTGGATGCGGCCGCCGCCGGCCATGTAGAGCATGTCGCCCATTCCAAGCAGCTGTTCGGCGCCCTGCTCGCCCAGGATGGTACGGCTGTCGATCTTCGACGTCACCTGGAAGGAGATGCGGGTCGGGAAGTTGGCCTTGATCGTGCCGGTGATGACGTCGACCGACGGCCGCTGCGTCGCCATGATGACGTGGATGCCGGCGGCGCGCGCCATCTGCGCAAGGCGCTGCACCGCGCCTTCGATGTCCTTGCCAGCGACCATCATCAAATCGGCCATCTCGTCGATGATGACGACGATGTAGGGCATCGGCTCGAGATCGAGGTTTTCGGTCTCGTAGATCGCTTCGCCGGTCTGGCGGTCGAAGCCGGTCTGCACGGTGCGCGAGATTTTCTCGCCTTTCTTCTCCGCCTGCTGCACCCGCGCGTTGAAACCGTCGATGTTGCGGACGCCGACCTTTGACATTTTGCGGTAGCGGTCCTCCATCTCGCGCACGGTCCATTTCAGCGCCACCACCGCCTTCTTCGGATCGGTGACAACAGGCGTCAAAAGATGCGGGATGCCGTCATAGACAGAGAGCTCCAGCATTTTCGGGTCGATCATGATTAGCCGGCAGTCCTGCGGCGTCAGCCGGTAGAGCAGTGACAGGATCATAGTGTTGATGGCGACCGACTTGCCCGAACCGGTGGTGCCGGCGACCAGCACGTGCGGCATCTTGGCGATGTCGACGATGACCGCCTCGCCATTGATGGTCTTGCCGAGCGCCAGCGCCAGCTTGGCCTTGGTGGTCTCGAAATCGCGGCTGGCCATGATTTCCCTGAGATAGACGGTCTCGCGCTTGGCGTTCGGCAGCTCGATGCCGATGGCGTTGCGGCCCGGCACCACGGCGACGCGGCAGGCGATCGCGCTCATCGAGCGGGCGATGTCGTCGGACAGGCCGATGACCCGCGACGATTTGATGCCGGGCGCCGGCTCCAGCTCATAAAGCGTGACGACGGGGCCCGGGCGGACATGGATGATCTCGCCCTTGACGCCGAAATCCTCCAGCACGCCCTCGAGCAGGCGGGCATTCTGCTCCAGCGCGTCCTTGGACAGGCTGGCATCGCGCACGACGTTCTTCGGCTCGGACAGGAAATGCAGTGACGGCATTTCGAATTGTTCGGAGCCGATCAGCGAGGTCTGGGCTTCGCGCTGGACACGGGCGCCCGGAACGGGCCGGGGCGCCGGCGCCGCGACGCGGGTGGCCGCGTCGGAGCGGAACGGCTGCACCTTCGCATTGAGCGCAGTGCTGCGCTGGCCCACGGGCTCCGGCGCAAAATCCATGTCGTCGTCATCGTCAAAAACATCGGCGTCGTCGGGATCGAGCGAGGCGCTGCGGTCGTTGACCATGGCGGCGAAGAATTCAGGCTCGACGCGGGCCCGGCCATCGGCACTCATCCGCGATTCGGCAAATTCGGCCGATTCGACCCGCTCGGCAGCGCGCCGCCAGGCGCTGGCGCGCGGTTCCATCTCTGGTTCGAAGTCATCGTGCTCCCGGCGGCGCGCGGCACGGCGGCGGAGATAGGCGCGCAACGACAGCCACCAGTGCGTGATCGCGCCAAGCGCCAGAATGCCCTCGTCGCCCTCGTCCTCATCATTGTCGAAAAGCAGTTCGTCCTCGTCCCGGGGATCGGGCGCAGCCGGTTGCTCCAGGACCGGGAAACCGTTCTGGCGTGCAATTAGCGCCGAGCCGTAGGCAAACAGCCACAGTGCCGGCGCGGCGAGAAGCACGGCGAGCACGCTGGCGATGAGACCGGTCGGGTAGCCGCCGACTACGAAGCCGGGAATCTTGAGCACCATGTCGCCGAACACGCCGCCGAGACCGGTCGGCAGCGGCCAGGTCTTGGGGGGCACCACGCAGCCGGCGATGGCCGCGGCAAGCACCGCGTAGCCAAACCAGGCGAGCCCGCGCTTCGGCAGCCTGTCGACGCCGCGCGCCGAAAACAGCAGAAATCCCCAGACCACTGCCGGCACCAGCGCCGCGACGGCAGCAAGGCCGAAGAACTGCATGGCGAGGTCGGAGAAGACAGCGCCCACATAGCCCATGGCGTTGCTGACGATATTATCGGTGGCGTGGGAGAAGCTTGGGTCGGCGACGTTCCAGGTGGCGAGGCTGGCGATACCGAAGGCGACCAGCGCAAACAGGCCGGCACCGACCAGCCGGCCGACCTGACGCCGCGCGAACGCCCGGATGCCGTACCCCGTATCGGCCAGCGCGAGCGGTGCTGAAGCCCCTGAACGCATGCTCTTCCCCGTCTGTCGTTGCCTGGCCGATAGCGTGCGCGCAGCTCGGCAGATTCGGGCACCAGACTATCGGCGGGAAGGTTAAGGCAGCATTAACTATAAGGGGTTGGGGGAAGTATCTTGCGGCGAGTATCTGGCCTGGCCGTCTGCGCGCAAAAAAGAGGCCCGGAACGGGTCCGGGCCTCAATGCGTGAGCCCTTGCAGGAGCGTCACGACGGGATGGGAGGATGCAGGGCGGCCGAGGCCGCCCAGACAAGACTTACGGGTGCAAGGCTTACGGGTGATAGGCCGCTTCGCCATGCGCGGTGAGGTCGAGCCCTTCACGCTCTGCATCGGCTGTCGGACGCAAGCCTACGATCATATCGACGATCTTGTAGAGGATGGCGCTGCCGATGCCCGACCACAGGACGGTTACCAGGACACCCTTGAACTGCGACCACAGCTGCGTCGCCGTGCCGGCATAGCCGGCGGCGAAGTCGGCTGTCGAATAATCGACGATGCCAGCGCCGCCGAGGGCGGGGTTGACCAGGATGCCGGTGCCGAGCGCGCCGATGATGCCGCCGACGCAGTGGATGCCGAAGACATCGAGGCTGTCGTCGTAGCCGAACTTGTTCTTCACGACCGAGACGAAGAAGTAGCAGACGCAGGTGGCGACGATGCCGAGCACGATGGCGCCCATCGGACCGGCAAAGCCTGCAGCGGGTGTGACGGCGACAAGGCCGGTAACCGCGCCCGAAACCGCGCCAAGCATCGACGCTTTGCCGCGCAGCAGCGTTTCGAGCACGATCCAGGTCACTGCCGCCGCCGCCGTGGCGACGAAGGTGTTGACCATGGCCAGCACCGCGTAGGCGTTGGCTTCGAGGTTCGAACCGGCGTTGAAGCCGAACCAGCCGACCCACAGTAGCGAAGCGCCGACCATGGTCAGCGTCATCGAGTGCGGCGCCATGATGTCCTTGTTGTAGCCGATGCGCTTGCCGATCATCAGCGCCCCGACAAGGCCGGCGATGCCCGCATTGATGTGAACGACCGTGCCGCCGGCGAAGTCGATGGCGCCGAAGCCGAAGATGAGCCCCGACGGGTCGCTATAAGCGCTCGGGCCGCCCCAGAACCAGACCATATGCGCGATCGGAAAGTAGACGAATGTGACCCACAGGATGGTGAAAAGGATCACGGCCGAAAACTTGACGCGTTCGGCGAAGGCGCCGACGATCAGGGCGGGCGTGATGCAGGCGAAGCTCATCTGGAAGATGACGAACACCAGTTCAGGAATGGCGACGCCCTTGGTGAAGGTTTCCGACACCGTCGTCACGTCGACACCGGCAAGAAACATCTTGGAAAGGCCGCCGACGAAGGCATTGCCGGGGGTGAAGGCAAGGCTGTAGCCGTAGAAAACCCAGACGATCATGACCACGCTGGTGATGGTGAAGACCTGCATCAGCACCGACAGCATATTTTTGGCGCGAACCAGACCGCCGTAGAAAAGGGCAAGGCCGGGAATGGTCATCAACAGCACCAGGATGGTGGAAATCATCATCCAGGTCGTGTCGCCCTTGTCGACGGTGAAGGCCGGCGCCGCTGGCGCTGCCGGTGCGGCCGGAGCCGCTTCCTGCGCGAATGCGGCGACCGTGCCCAGTGCTGCGATAGCGAGCGAGCCCAGCAGCGCGGTGCGCGTCGCCGACTTCAAAGTAGAAGGAATATTCATTGAACTCTCCATTGGAATACGTGTCCGCAGCTCAAAGCGCGTCGGTGTCTGTTTCGCCGGTGCGAATGCGCACCGCCTGGTCGATGCCGAAAACGAAGATCTTGCCGTCGCCGATCTGACCGGTCTTGGCCGCCGCGGTGATGGCTTCGACGGCCTTGTCGACCATGTCCAGGCCGACCGCGACTTCGATCTTGATCTTCGGCAGGAAGCTGACCGCGTATTCCGCCCCGCGATAGATTTCCGTGTGTCCCTTCTGACGCCCGTAGCCTTTGACTTCGGTGACGGTCAGGCCCTGGATGCCGACTGCGGTGAGCGCTTCGCGCACCTCGTCGAGCTTGAACGGCTTGATGATTGCCATCACGATTTTCATAAGGTTTCACCCTTTGCTGTTGCGGTCCCCCGCGTTTGTACGACGTCGCCGATCCCCATGAGAGCCGGAGAGTGCCCGCTAGGATTCAAGCTCCGTGCCAGTTGCCGAAGCAGGGTGTTAACCCGTTGTTAAATAAGGGACTAGGGAAGGTTTGTTGGCTGACTGTTCATAGTCGCGACAACGCAGTTGATTAAAAAATAGGCAATTTTGCAAAAATGCCTATTCGGCGGGCGGCCGCTTCAGCCTGATCAGGCCCTCCTGGGCAACCGAGGCGATCAACGTGCCGTCGCGGGCAAACAGCGACCCACGAGTGAACCCCCGCGACCCTTGCGTCGACGGGCTGTCCTGCGTGTAGAGCATCCAGTCGTCGAGCGGATGGCTGCGGTGGAACCACATGGCGTGATCGAGGCTCGCCGCCTGGATGTCGCTATCGAAAATGGCGCGGCCATGCGCAAAGGTCGAGGTATCGAGCAGCGTCATGTCGGAGAGATAGGCAAGCACTGCCGCCTGCGTGGCGCGATCGGCCGGAACCGGGCCGGTCGTGCGGATCCAGATGTTCTGCTTCGGCTCCAGCTTTTCCCGGCTGGTGTAATGCTCAAGCATCACCGGTTTCATCTCGATCGGCCGGTCACGCTCCCAGTAGCGCCTGATGCCGTCGGGCACGGCCTCGCCGAACTTGCCAATCAGTTCGCGCTGCGACAGCAATGTGTCGGGCGCCGGCACGTCCTGCGGCATCGGCACCTGATGCTCGAGCCCGGTCTCATCCTGCTGGAACGAGGCTTCCAGCGAAAAGATCGCCTGGCCGTGCTGGACAGCCACGACACGGCGCGTGGTGAAGGAGCCGCCGTCGCGGATGCGGTCGACCTGGTAGATGATCGGCACCTTGGTGTCGCCGGGCCGCATGAAATAGCCGTGCAGCGAATGTACGTGGCGTTCGGGCTCCACCGTTCGCTGGGCGGCGACCAGCGCCTGGGCGATGGTCTGGCCGCCGAATACGCGCTGCCAGTCAAGTTTGGGGCTGCGACCACGGTACAGGTTGTGTTCCAGCTGCTCGAGGTCGAGAATGCCGAGAAGCTCGTCCATGGCCGCCGTCATGTTTCGCGCCCCTCACCGCAAAGTGTTATGGCGGTTTCCGACAGGAATGGCGGGCAGTCAAGGCCGGAAGGGAATTTGGCCGGAAAGGAATTTGC
>NZ_RZSX01000316.1:0-6549 GCF_004023105.1 Mesorhizobium sp. M5C.F.Ca.IN.020.32.2.1
GCACCGTGCAGACGGTGCCGCCGCCGCATTGCCAGCCCGCAGCGAAGTGCTTTGCGTCCTCCGGCATCAGACACGGCATCGCCACCTCGGCCGGCAGATAGGCGACCTCGCCAGCATCCTGCCATGCGGCCGGGGGCGCGAAGGACAGCTGGCGGAATCGGTTCGGCTCCTTGCCCTCGACGGTTGCGCGCAGCCACGCTTCGCGCCGCGGCATCTCGGCGTGAAGATGCGGCGATATGCCGACTTCGATGCGGTTCAGCGGCGATGTGGTCTTGTCATCCAGGCCGATGAAATGGAAACCGGCGGTCGACCCAGCTTGATGGCAACCCTGGCAGGCGCCATTATCCAGCCGCTCGACCAGCGCTTCCGGCGTGCGCACCAGCTTCAGCGCGGAATAGTCGAGCCCGGAAAAATCCGCGGGCTGGAACACCGGCGTGAACGGGTGATTGGCCTGCCTCGCGCTACCGAAAGTCGACCACGAAATGACCTTCTTCGCCAGGAATTCGTCAGGGATCTGGTAGACGCCGAGATCGACCGCCGCGAGATTGGCGCTGATATAGTCGGCGAGTTTTGCTTTCAGCGCGGCGTCTTCCAAGAGCAGCGCCACATCCGGCGTGTTTTCCAGCGGCCTCTCGCTGACCGCTGCTCCGTCGATGCCAAAAATCCGCATGAGATAGGCGGCCTGCCCGCCGAATTCGGTCTCCTGGCCGGAGGGAAAGCGCACCACCTGGGCGTTGAGCTCGAGCTGCTTGAAGCTCAGCCCGGCCTTCTCCAGCGGCCCGCCGATGAGCCAGCCGGTATCGACGGTCTCGTCGAGCTGCGGCGTCCAGCGCCCGGCAACGCCGACGCAGCCGCCGTCGGCGTCCGGCGCGGCGCTGTAGATGGCATTGAAGTTGAACGGCAGGCGCGAGGCCAGGAGCTTGCCTTTTTTCTTGAAACTGTAGGCGAGGCGGTAGATGAAACGCACCTCGCCGCAGCTTCCGTCGCCGCGCATCTCGGCGAAATCACGCCGATCGAGCCTATTGACGACACCGACCAGCCGGAACCGCGCGGCGTCGGTCTTCAGCCAGCGCATGTCCATGATGCGGCCAACATTGCCGTCGGTGACTTCGTAGAGCGGCCGCCCACCGGCCTTCATCTCGGCCCGCAGTGCGGCCACATCTCTTGCAACCGTTTCGACGATTTGGTGATAGGCCGGCGCCTTGTCATAGAGCGCCTTCAGGTCGCGCCCGCCGCCATCGAGACCGAATATGCCGTCGAAATCAAAGCCCTTGGCATCGAGGGCGGCGAGCACGGCCGGATCGTCGACAATGGTCACGGGACCTTCGGCACGCGCGGTGTGCGCCATGAAAACGGCGACGAAGATTGCGGCAAGCAGCGCGAACCCGCGGCTCATCGAGCAGTCACCTCGTTGCGACATTCGGCAAGCTCGCGCAGCACCGGCACCAGCGCCAGCGGCAAATCCTCGGCGATCAGCCCTGGTCCGAAACGGCTGCCGGCCTCGGCATGAATCCAGACCGCCGCGCAGGCGGCTTCGAAAGCCGGCATGCCTTGCGCCAGGAAGCCGGCAATGACCCCCGACAGCACGTCGCCCGAACCGGCGGTGGCCAGCCATGGCGCGCCATTGCCGTTGATCGCCGCTCTGCCATCGGGCGCCGCGATCACCGTGTCCGCGCCTTTGTAGACGACGATGGCGCCGGCGCGCTCGGCCGCAGAGCGCGCCTTGGCCAGCTTGGACAGGTTCCTGTCTCCGGCGATGTCTGGAAACAGCCTGGCGAATTCGCCCTCATGCGGTGTCAGCACCAGCGCTGGCGTGTTCAGACGACGGGCGGCTTCGAACAGAACTTTCGGGGTATCGCGAAACGAGGTGATGCCATCGGCATCGAGCACCAGCCCGTCGGCCCTGCCGTCTTGCCGCTGCCCGGTGGCCAGCACGCCAACGGCAAAATCCCGTGTTTTTTCGCCGACGCCGAATCCGGGTCCGAGGACGAAAGCCGTCGGCCGGCGGTCGCCGATGAATTCCTGTACGTCCGCGATGCTGTCGGCCTTGCGCAGCATGATCGAGGTCAGATGCGCGGCGTTCGCCTGCAGCCCGTTCGCCGGCGACAGCACGGTCACCGCCCCTGCCCCGCTTCTGGCCGCGGCAAGCGCCGACAGCCGTGCGGCGCCCGTCGCCGACGGCCCGCCGGAAAAGACGCAGACATGGCCGCGCCTGTATTTATGGGTGTCGACGGCTGGAACCGGGAAGTTCCCTAGCCAAAGCGGCGGGGTGTTCTCGAAGGTTCGCGGTTCAAGCTGCGCAACGATCCCGTCGCCGATGCCGATATCAGCAAGCACCAACTCGCCGCACATCTCGCGCCCAGGCAACAGCAGATGGCCGGGCTTTTTTCGCGCAAACGTCACCGTGATCCGGGCGTGGAATGCCTGGCCGAGAACCTGGCCGCTCTCGCCTGACACACCTGAGGGCAGATCGACCGCAACGACAGGCAGGTTCAGCTCTGTCGCGACCTCGACCGCCTTGGCGGCATCGCCGGACAGCGGCTTGGACAGCCCTGCCCCATAGAGCGCGTCGACCAGGATCGCTCCTGCCTCGGCGGCAAATTCCGACAGCGGCCGAGGCCTGACCGGGCATTCCGAAGCGGCGAGCGCCGCGTCGCTGCCGGCTTTGGGGAAGCCGGATGCCCACATCAAGACGTCGACGGCGCTGTCCTGAAGAATGCGGGCGACGACATATCCGTCGCCGCCATTGTTGCCTGGCCCGCACAGTACGTGTACGCGTCTGGCAGCCGGAAAACGGGCGAGCACCACCGCAGCGACCGCGGCACCTGCATTGCGCATCAGGCCAATGCCGTTGAGTGGTCCGGCGGAAATCGTCAACCAGTCGACCTCAGCCATTTCGGCCGGACACAAAATTTCATTGTTCATGGATGCCGATCCGCATTGGCTCAAGCCCGATCCCTGTGGTCAAACCCCGATCCCTGTGGTCAAACATTGTCCAGTTTTCGGTTCGAAGCAAACGGTGATGAGATGGCATGATCTATAAGCACATCGTTAGGGACAATGGCCTCTTCGAAGCACAAATGCTCGCGAAATGCTCTGTCTGCCCAATTATTGTGCGGACGGAAGCGCCGACAATGTGTAGGTTCCCAGTATCCATGACGCATCCAACACGGCGAATGACGCGAATTTATCCCCCAACGCGGCATGGCATCGAAATCGCGTGATACCGCTTCGAATCCCCTCAAATTGGCACAGTTCGTGCTTGAAGGAGGCGCAAGCGGGGCTCACAACCCGTCTTTTTGGCAGTGGAGGCCACTTTTTACATGAAAAAGATCGAAGCGATCATCAAGCCGTTCAAACTAGACGAAGTGAAAGAAGCGCTTCAGGAGGCCGGGCTGCAAGGCATCACCGTTACGGAAGCCAAGGGTTTTGGCCGCCAGAAGGGCCATACCGAACTCTATCGCGGCGCTGAATATGTCGTGGATTTTCTGCCCAAGGTGAAAATCGAGGTGGTGCTCGGCGACGAGGCGGTCGAAGCCGCGATCGAAGCCATTCGCAAGGCGGCCCAGACCGGCCGCATCGGCGACGGCAAGATCTTCGTCTCCAACATCGAGGAAGTCGTGCGCATCCGCACCGGCGAAACAGGGATGGACGCGGTCTGAGCTTTCTGATTTCAGATCATCTCCTCGAAAAGTCATCAGACAGGGAAACATGACATGACGACAGCCAAAGACATCATGAAGCAGATCAAGGACAACGACGTAAAATTCGTTGACCTGCGCTTCACAGATCCGAAGGGCAAGCTGCAGCACGTGACGATGGATGTCGTTGAGGTCGAGGAAGACATGTTTGCCGACGGCGTCATGTTCGATGGGTCCTCCATCGCCGGCTGGAAGGCGATCAACGAGTCCGACATGGTGCTGATGCCCGATACCGAGACGGTGCATATGGATCCGTTCTTCGCGCAGTCGACCATGGTCATCCTGTGCGATATCCTCGACCCGATCTCCGGAGAATCCTACAACCGCGACCCGCGCGGCACCGCCAAGAAGGCCGAAGCCTATATGAAGGCGGAAGGCATCGGCGACCAGATATTCGTCGGCCCGGAAGCCGAGTTCTTCGTGTTCGACGATGTCAAGTACAAGGCCGATCCGTACAACACCGGCTTCAAGCTCGACTCCACCGAATTGCCGTCCAACGACGACACCGATTATGAGACCGGCAATCTCGGCCACCGTCCGCGCATCAAGGGCGGCTATTTCCCGGTGCCGCCGATCGACTCGGCGCAGGACATGCGCTCGGAGATGCTGACCGTGCTCGCTGAAATGGGCGTCCGCGTCGAAAAGCATCACCACGAAGTGGCCGCTGCCCAGCACGAACTCGGCATCAAGTTCGACACTCTGGTCCGCAACGCCGACAAAATGCTGATCTACAAATATGTCGTGCACCAGGTCGCCAATGCCTACGGCAAGACGGCCACCTTCATGCCGAAGCCGGTCTTCGGAGACAATGGTTCGGGCATGCATGTCCACCAGTCGATCTGGAAGGAGGGGAAGCCGACCTTCGCCGGCAATGAATATGCCGGTCTCTCGGAGAGCTGCCTGTTCTACATCGGCGGCGTCATCAAGCACGCCAAGGCGATCAACGCCTTCACCAACCCGCTGACCAACTCCTACAAGCGTCTGGTGCCGGGCTATGAAGCGCCGGTGCTGCTCGCCTATTCGGCGCGCAACCGCTCTGCCTCCTGCCGCATTCCATTCGGCTCGTCGCCGAAGGCCAAGCGCGTCGAGGTCCGCTTCCCCGATCCGGGCGCGAACCCCTACCTCGCCTTTGCCGCCATGCTGATGGCCGGCCTGGACGGCATCAAGAACAAGATCCATCCCGGCCAGCCGATGGACAAGGATCTCTACGACCTGCCGCCGAAGGAACTGAAGAAGATCCCGACCGTCTGCGGCTCGCTGCGCGAGGCGCTGCAGAACCTCGACAAGGACCGGGGCTTCCTGAAGGCCGGCGGCGTCTTCGACGACGACCAGATCGACAGCTACATCGAACTCAAGATGGCCGAAGTGATGCGCTTCGAAATGACCCCGCATCCGGTCGAATACGACATGTATTATTCGGTCTGACCGGATCGGCTAAAGGACAACAAAACCCCGCCGGAGCGATCCGGCGGGGTTTTTTGTTTGGGATGAAGAATACAATCGAGCAGTTGGTGTAGTCGCCCTTGGCAAAACGCCGACGCGACGAGAGCGAGACACGCCGCAGACAAGAAGTCCACGCCGTGACTGCATGCTCAAGCGGCAGCCGACACCTCTGCGCTGGCCGGGACGGAGGCGATCGTCTTCAGGATTTGCGAGGCGATCTGGTAGGGGTCGCCCTGCGAGTTCGGGCGGCGATCCTCGAGATAACCCTTATAGCCATTGTTGATGAAGGAATGCGGCACTCGGATCGAGGCGCCGCGGTCGGCGATGCCATAGCTGAACCTGTTCCATGGCGCGGTCTCATGCTTGCCGGTCAAACGCTTGTCGTTGTCCGGCCCGTAGACGGCGATGTGATCCATCAGGTTTTTGTCGAAGGCAGCCATCAGCGCCTCGAAATAGTCCTTGCCGCCGACTTCGCGCATATAAGCGGTCGAGAAGTTGGCGTGCATGCCGGAACCGTTCCAGTCGGTGTCGCCGAGCGGCTTGCAGTGGTATTCGATGTCGATGCCGTATTTCTCGGTGAGGCGCTGCATCAGGTAGCGGGCCATCCACATCTGGTCGGCGGCCTTCTTGGAGCCTTTGCCGAAAATCTGGAATTCCCACTGGCCCTTGGCCACCTCGGCGTTGATGCCTTCATGGTTGATGCCGGCGGCAAGGCAGAGGTCGAGATGCTCCTCGACGATCTGCCTGGCGACGCTGCCGACGTTGCTGTAGCCGACGCCGGTGTAGTACGGGCCTTGCGGCGCCGGGTAGCCGCTCTCCGGGAAGCCGAGCGGGCGGCCGTCCTTGTAGAAGAAATACTCCTGCTCGAAGCCGAACCAGGCGCCCTCGTCGTCGAGGATGGTGGCGCGCTTGTTGGATGCATGCGGCGTCACGCCGTCCGGCATCATCACTTCGCACATGACGAGCACGCCATTGGTGCGCGCGGGATCCGGATAGATGGCGACCGGCTTCAGCACGCAGTCGGACGAGTGGCCTTCGGCCTGCATGGTCGAGGAACCGTCGAAGCCCCACAGCGGAAGCTGGTCGAGCGTCGGGAACTCGGCATATTCCTTGATCTGCGTCTTTCCGCGAAGGTTGGGAACCGGGGTGTATCCATCGAGCCAAATGTACTCGAGCTTGTATTTCGTCATTCTAGCCTCTCGTTGCTTTGATCACCGAATCTTGGACGGCGCCGGCGTGCCAGCCACCCTGCAGCCGACCTGCCGGATTATTAAAAAGCAATTCGTGTGCCATTCTCGCCGGCAAAGGATGCGGCAGAATCGACGCTGCATCCCGACAAATTCGTTATGCCGTTACCGCAATGCGTCTGGATCAATCACAGGCATGTTTCGCACAAATAATAGGC
>NZ_RZSX01000317.1:0-6548 GCF_004023105.1 Mesorhizobium sp. M5C.F.Ca.IN.020.32.2.1
GTATCTTTCGAGGCAGCCGCGGTTGCCGCAGGGGCACGGCTCGCCACCCGGCACCACAGGAATGTGTCCGATTTCGCCGGCATTTCCCCAGGCGCCGCGCAGCGCGCTTCCGTCATGAACCATGACGCCGCCAAGACCGACACCAAAATAGAGATAGTAGTATTCGGAATATCCCGTCCCGAGGCCATACAGGCGCTCACCCATTGCCGCGGCCGCCATGTCGGTCTCAAAAAACGCGGGCAGCCCGGTCGATGCCTCCAGCCGTTCTCGAAGCGCCACGTCCTTCCAGCCGGTCATCGTCGTCGGACCGATAAAGCTCATCGACTCCACGCCGAAAGGGCCGGGCAGCGCCATGCCGATGCCGAGAACGCGACCGCCAGGCCGCAGTCGGGTCAATTCAAGCACCATCGCGCCGATCAGATCGAAGGCATGGTCGGGCGTTGCGTTGGGGGCCTCGCGGTAGGTGCTCTCGATCACGTCTCCGCTCAAATTGATCAGCGCCGCATTGATACCTAGCGGGGTGACATGAATGCCGACGGCATAGCCGCCCTCCGGGTTGATCCGCAGGGTCGCCGGAGGCAGCCCGCGCCCCCGCGGCTCTTCGCGCATGGACAGAACGTAGCCGTGTTCTTCCAGCTCGCGAACGATGGTCGATACCGTTTGGACGGTGAGCCCGACCCGCCTGGCAATGTCGCCGCGGGCGATCGGACCGTGAAGGCGGATGGATTCGAGGACGATGCGCCTGTTGTAAGGCCGCCCGAATTCCTGATTGGTACCCCGCAGTGCCATGTCTTGCGTCCCTAAGATACATGAGGTTCGCACCGAATATTTATTCAGTCAAATGGAATTCAAAAATAGAAATGACTTCCGCGCATGATGCGTCGGTCCGGGGTTCACCAGCGACACGGAGCAGGAGCAGAGGCCGCTATCAGATGGAAAAACGGCCAGATCTGTCTTAATGAAGAAGATGCGGGCTTCAGAGATACTGCGCGACCTTCTTGCCGACCCTTAGGAAGCGCAGCGGGTCGATGGCTTCGCCATTGTGGCGGATCTCGTAATGCAGATGCGGGCCGGTCGAGCGGCCGCTGCTGCCGGTCTTACCGATGACGTCGCCGGCATTGAGTCTCTTGCCGACGGTCACGTTGATTTTGCTGAGATGTCCATAGCGCGTCGCAAAGCCGTTGCCATGGTCGACCTCGACCATGCGGCCATAGCCGCCGTTCCAGCCGGCCTTGACGACGACGCCGGGCGCCGTCACCTTGGCAGGCATTCCGGTCGGCGCCCTGAAATCCATCCCCGAATGCAGCGCGGCGGTGCCGAGGAGCGGATCGGTGCGCACGCCGAACGGGCTGGTGACCGAGCGACCGGGGGCGGGATTGGCGAGCGGCAGCCGTCGCGCCTCCGTCTTCAGACGATCGAGCGCGTCCAGCGCCTCGTCGAGTTCCCTTACCTTGCTGTCGAACGTCATCGAACTGTCGAGTGGTATCAGCGGACCGCCGGTATCGCTCTTGCCGAAATCGCTGTCGACCGGCAGGCCAGCCGCCTCGAGCGCCTGAGAGATTGCATCGGCGTTTCTGTAGGCGTTGTCGGCAAGCGTGGTGATGCGGGTGAGCTGCTGGCTCTCTATGGCCTTGAGCGACTCGCTGATCGATAGGAACAGCTTGTCGGCACGATCGGCCGCCGTATCGCTCGGCGGCGGATCGGAGCGGGTCGACCACAGGGAGAACGGCCTGGTATCGCCGGCGCCAAGGTTGGCGCCGACGCTGGCAACCGAATACGACTGCGGCTGGGCGTCGGTTACGTCGGCGCGTTTTTCCGGCTTTGCGGACGCAGCAGTGCCTGCGGCAGGTGGCGTTCCGACTTCGCTCTCGCCGCGTTCGAGGAGCGGGCCGAGGCGGCCATGGCGCAGGCTGAGCTGGGTCTGTCGTTCCAGCAGTTCGCCAACTTTGGTTTCCATGAGCTGCTGGTCGAGAAGCTGACGGCTGGTGATCCGGTCGACCTGGGCGCGCAGCGCGGAGATGCGGTCCTCATAGGCCTGCTGCATGCGGGCCTGCCGTGCCGTGGTCGCGCCGATCAGGTCGTCGCGCAGCACGAGATAGGAGGTCGCCAGCAGGTAGCCTATGGCCATCGCCGCCAGCGCGGAGCCGCAAAATGCGGCAACCCATGGACGTATCGTGAAATGCCTGACCTCGTTGCCCCGGGCGATAATGACCGTGTGGGGCTCCTTGCGCCTGCCGAAGACCGTTGACTGACTGGCTACGTTCACGGGACCAAGCTTTCGTTACGATACCAACGACAAGCCTGACTACACATCATTAAGGTTAACGGTCGGTTGCTGGCGCCCAGCTCCTTGCAGCCCATGGGTTGCAGCTGGATTGGCATGAGGGCATGAGGCGCAGGATCAGCGCTTCATGCCTCACATCGGGCTCTCAGCCCACAGCCAACGTCGTTATCAGAGCGCGCGGACGGCCTCCAACACCGCCTCGGCATGGCCTTTGACTCGTACGTTCCGCCATATCTTGGCAATCCGTCCGTCGCTGCCGATTAGGAACGTTGCGCGCTCTACGCCCATATAGCGGCGGCCATAGAGCTTCTTCTCGACCCACAGATGATAGGCTTCGATCACCTTGCGCCCCTCGTCGGCGACGAGGTCGACGGTCAGGTCGTATTTTGATTTGAATTTGTCGTGTTTTCGGACGCTGTCCGGCGACAGGCCGATGACGGCGGCGCCGAGCTTTTCGAACTCCGGCTTCAACTGCGAAAAGCCGATCGCCTCATTGGTACAGCCTGTGGTGTCGTCTTGCGGATAGAAGTAGAGCACGACCGGCTTTCCCAGCAATGACCCGAGGCTGAGCGAGCCGCCGCCGTCTCGGGGAAGGTCGAACTGCGGCGCAAGGTCGCCGAGGTCGAGATCAGCCATATCGATGCCCTTGTTTGAGGTTACGCGCGAAGCCCCATCGATATATTGTCGCACCGGGATTCGTCCACGGTCGAGTTCGTTCAACGGAAAATTGTGTGGATCAGGAGCAGCCGCAGCACGAGAAGATCAGATTCAGGCGTGATGAGATCACCGACCTGGGTGCCTTCCCGTCCGCGTGCCGCGTACCGCCGCTCGGCCAGGCGTCGATCGGCCGCGGCGTTCGTGTTCTTGCGCGGCTGTTTGCCGGCCTTGTGGTGCTTGTGCTGCTGGCCACCGCCGCTGTGTATGCGATCGGCATGTCCGGTTTCGGCGCCGAGCGGCTGCGGGCCGAAGCGGAAACGGCCATCGAGAAATTGGCCGGCGTCGATGTCGATGTTGCGATCGGGCCGGCCCGTCTCACGCTCGACGGATCGAGCTTCATCGCGCTACAGGTCAGCGACGTCAGCCTCAAGACCGCCGACGGCAAACCGATGGCCGATGCTGGGCGTGTCCGCTTCGGCATAAGGCTGATACCGCTGCTTTCGGGCGAGGTGCGGCTTACCAGCGCCAGGATTTCCGATGCGCGCATCGTTATGGCGGCGCTGCCATCGGGTGGCGACTGGACGGCGGCGCTGCGCAATGACGACGGCCTCATCGACCCGGAAAGACTGGCCGGCACGGTCTTTGCCAGCGTCAACCACGCGCTCGATGCGGTGCGCGAGGATTCGATGCGCCGGATCGACCTCCGCAATGTCGACGTCGTTCTGCCCGAGGCCGGGTCGGTCAAACTGGTCAGGATCACAGATGCCACCGTTGGGCAGTCGGGGCCGGGCGGCATGGAGTTTTCGTCCGAAGCGGAGGTCGACGGCAGGGCACTCACCATCACCGCATCAGCGACCCGCGATACGACGACGCGGCGCGTGACGGCTTTGGATGCCAGCGTCGAGATAGCGGAGGTTAACGGGGCTGCGGCAGCGCCAGGCGGGACGCTGGGCGCGATTGCCTTGAAGCTGGCGGGATCGGAAGGATCCGGCGAGAATGCGTCGCGGCTGGCGGCCGCGTTGTCGTTCGCCGGTTCCGTGCTAGATTTTGGCTCCCGCGGCTCACTTCCAGCAGACATCGATCTCAATGCCACGCTTGTCGCCGGTTCGAACAAGATCCAGGTCGACAAGCTGCTGTTGAAAACCGGTCGCTCGATTTTCAATTTCGCCGGTTCGATCGGACCGAAGCCTGCGACAGGGACAGCGGGCGAGGAGCCATCCTACCGCTACGACCTGACCAGCGACGGCTCGACGCTGTCGCCTTCGGAATCGTCCGAACCCGCGCTCGATTTCATCGCCCGCGTCGCCGGCGTCTACCAGACCAGGAGCCGCAAGCTCGTTGCCGAGCAGATCGGGATCAGGTCCGGAGCCGCCAGCGAGGCGCTGGGCACGGCTTCGGTCGAGTTCGTCGAGGGGAAGGTGCCTGGCATATCTGTTGCCTTCAATGTCCACGATATGCCGGTCTCGCATGTCAAGCAGTTGTGGCCCTGGTTTTCCGCGGGAAATGCTCGCCTTTGGGTGCTGAAGAACCTGTTCGGCGGCCGCGTCGTCGACGCGAGCCTGCAGTTCCAGGTCGTGCCCGGGCGCCTGGGCAACGGGATACCGCTTTCATCAGATGAAGTGTTCGGCCGTTTCCAGATCGAAGGATCGCGCTTCGATACGGCCGGTCACATTCCGCCGATACGCGATGCCGTCGGTGTTGTCGAATTCCACGGCAATGACGTCGACGTCGCTTTGTCCTCGGGCAACGTTTATATGGCCAGCGGCCGCACGGTGGCGGCAAGCAACGGCACGTTGAAGGTCAAGGCGGCGAACCGCCCGCCGGTGATCGGCGCGCTCGATATCGACGTCGCCGGGGAGGCGTCGGCAATCGCCGAACTCGCCTCCTACGAGCCGATCAATGCCATGCGCCATGTCGGCCTGCTGCCGGACGAACTGTCCGGCACGGTGACCGGCCACGTCAAGGCGGACATTCCGCTGCAGTCCGGCGTCGACAGCTCGAAACTCGATTGGCTGGTGACGCTCCATTACAAAGACCTGTCGCTGGGCAGGCCGTTCGAAGACCAGACGGTGACGGACGCCGATGGTTCGATCACGGTCGAACCCGAGAAGGCCGTGATATCAGCCAAGTCGCTGCTCAACGGCATTCCAGCCGAACTCGACCTGATCGAGCCGCTCAGGGATGGCGGACCGCCACGCAGCCGGAAAGTGGCGCTGGTGCTCGACGACAAGATGCGTGCAGCCGCCATGCCTGGCCTGTCGCCGCTGCTTTCCGGAACCATCAAGGTTGCGATCGACAAGAGCGGCACGGGCAACCAGACTGTTTCGGCGGATCTGACCAGTGCCAGGCTGGATATTCCCTGGGCAGGCTGGAGCAAGGGACCCGGCATTCCAGCCAATGTCACATTTGCCATGGCCAAGTCCGACGACACCACGACGCTGTCCGACTTCGACCTGGATGGAAAGACTTTTTCAATCGACGGCGGCGTGGTGCTGGTCAACGGCGCTCTGTCCTCGGCGCGGTTCAGCAAGGTCACGTTGAACCGGGGAGACAACGTTGCCGTGTCAGTGAAACGATCGGGCAAGGGCTACGCGGTCGACATCAGCGGCAACACGCTGGACGCGCGCTCGCTGATCAAGCAATTCACGTCCGATGTCGACACCGCCACCAAGGCCACGGGGTCCGACGCGATTTCGGTGAGTGCCGATGTCAATTCCCTGACCGGCTTCCACAACGAGAGACTGTCGAACCTGAAGCTCGACTACAGCGCCGCCGGCTCCAGGGTGAACGGGCTCAAGGTGAGCGCCACGGCAAGTTCGGGTGCTGCCATAAGCATCAGCAATACGACCGGCGCCGGCAGGCGCGCCCTCAACGTGACGTCGGCCGATGCCGGCGCCATCCTGCGGTTCCTCAACATCTACGAGCATATGGAGGGCGGTTCGATCACGCTGGCGCTCACCGGGGCAAGCGATGGGCCGATGAGGGGCCAGGTCGACTCGCACAACTTCTTCGTGGTCAACGAGCCGAAACTCGCCTCGCTCGTATCGACGACGCCGGCGGGCGACAGCCGCAGCCTCAACGAAGCTGTCAAAGCCAACATCGACACGTCGAGAGTGAAGTTCGAGCGCGGCTTTTCCGAGATCGAAAAGGGCGCCGGTTATCTCAAGCTGGCCAATGGCGTGCTGCGCGGCCCGCGTATCGGCACCACTTTCCAGGGCACGCTCTATGACCAGAACAATAACATGGACATGACCGGCACGTTCATGCCGGTCTATGGCCTCAACCGCATCTTCGGCGAACTGCCGCTCTTCGGCGCGCTGCTCGGCAATGGCCGCGATCGCGGCCTGATCGGCGTGACCTACCGGCTCAGGGGCGATGCCAACAAGCCGAAACTGGACGTCAACCCGCTGTCGGTGATCGCGCCCGGAATATTCAGGTCGATCTTCGAGTACCGGTGAGGCGGCCGGCTGGTCAGACTGGCCGCACCAGAACGTGTTTTTTCTTGCCGAGCGACAGCTTTACGACTTGTTCCGGGCCGAGATCCTGAAGTGTGACCAATCGGCGATCGTCGGACACGGATTGGTCGTTCAGCCGCACGGCGCCGCCC
>NZ_RZSX01000318.1:0-6543 GCF_004023105.1 Mesorhizobium sp. M5C.F.Ca.IN.020.32.2.1
TTGTAGCCGTTCAGATGCAAGATCGGCAGCACAGCGCCGTCGCGCGCCGGGTTGAGAAACTTGTTAGAGTGCCACGCGGCGGAAAGCGGCCCGGTTTCGGCTTCGCCGTCACCGACGACGCAGGCGACGACAAGGTCCGGATTGTCGAAAGCGGCGCCATAGGCATGGGAAAGCGCGTAACCCAGCTCGCCGCCCTCATGGATCGAGCCGGGCACATCGGGCGCGGCATGGCTCGGAATCCCGCCCGGAAAGGAGAATTGCCGGAACAGCTTGCGCATGCCCTGCTCGTCCAGTGATATGTCCGGATTGAGCTCGCTATACGTGCCCTCCAGATAGGTGTTCGCCACCATTGCCGGCCCGCCATGGCCGGGGCCACAAATATAGATGACATTTGCATCCCTGAGCCGGATCACGCGGTTGAGATGCGCGTAGATGAAACTCAGCCCTGGCGACGTTCCCCAATGGCCAAGCAGGCGCGGCTTGACATGGTCCAGCCGCAATGGCTCGCGAAGCAGTGGATTGTCGAGCAGGTAGATCTGGCCGATCGTTAAATAGTTGGCAGCGCGCCAATAGGCGTCGATGTCGTGGAGCTCCTGGTCGGTCAACCGGCCCTCTGAGGCTGCTATAAGATGCTCGGTCATATCTGGCTCCCATTGCCTGTTGGACTGTCGCCGGAACCGCGACATGCGCCTGTCTTCGTCGACCTGCGGCGAACCACAGAAAAGCGTTCGCGCGGTTTCAGTTCATGTCACGTCGTGTGGCCTCTATGCATCGCTGTCCTCGAGCGCCCGGCGCATTCGCTTGACAATTGCGGCGCGGCCCCTTTCGTCGGCTGCGGCGCCAACCGCCTCGCTAATGTCCAGGAGAAGCTTTGAAGGTCATTGTGCCAGTCGAGGCGGGCGATTTTTTTGGCCTCAGGCGGCGCGGCTCATTGGCGCGGGTCGTGTGGATCGGGCCAGAAAACCCCTCCTTGACCATTTTCGGCAGAAGGCCGCTGTGGTCGATATGCGCATGCGTCAGGATGACGGCGTCAATCGCCTCAGGCGGGAACGGGAATGCACCGTAGTTCAACTCGCGCTCGGACTTCGACCCCTGGAACAGGCCGCAGTCGACGAGGATCCGTGCACGTGACGCCTCAATCTCATGGCACGAGCCGGTAACGCCGTGGGCTGCGCCGTGGAAACGCAGATCCGGATCCTTATCGCGATCGCCTCTCATGCCACCAAGCCCTAGTGCGACAGGAGCACGGGCAGGCGCAGATTCGAGAGAATACCTTCGGTCGCCCCACCGAGCACGAAGTCTCTGATACGCGAATGACCGTATCCGCCCATGACGAGCAGGTTGCCGCCGATCTTGAGGGCGTGCTCCTGGAGAGCAGTTCCGATCGAACGACCGTCAATCTGAATCGAGGAGGCCCCGGCCGCCAGGCCGCGCGTCCTGAGGCTCTGCGCAAGGCGTTCGCCGATGTCGCGTCCGGGGAGCGGTTTCTCATCCGTCACGGTCACGACCGTTATCGCCGAAGCGCGCTCCAGAAACGGCTGTGCGTCGGCAACGGCCCGTGCCGCCACGCGACTGCCATCCCATGCGATGACGACTTGGCCAAGGACACCGATATCCGCGGCGTCGGGAAGAATTATCGTCGGGCGACCCGACCCGAACAGTATCGCTTCGGCAACCATGCGAGCTGCCTGATTGTCCGACTCCCAACCGGCCAGACAGAGATCGAAATAGCGGGACTCCTTTGCTGCAACATCACCCATCAATGCCGGCGGTGCCGTTATCTCTTGTGTGGTCAGGGTCACGCCGCTTTGCGAGGCTTCCCTCGCAACCGCCTGCAGCAAAGTGGTGCCGCACTTGCGACTGGCTGCTTCCACCTCGCGGATCTTGTTAGGAAGGTCGAGGAGATAGCTCGACAGCGCATTCGAAACGTCGGGTATATCGACAGTGATGGCGACAGCATGAAGCGCGGCCCCGATCTGCTTAACGACCGCGACTGCGTTCGCCGCTATTTTCGGAGGGGTCGGGTCCGGGTACGTCGTCAATGAGAGGGATGCTATGTGGTTCATCAGATTCGCCTCCGTTGCGGCAAGGTTCAAGCGACCCTCACGCCAGTGCACGCTATGTGTAGAGGCAGCGAACGGCGTCAGCTTTGATCCACCGCAAACGCGTGCAATCAAAACATCAAAAACACATCGGCGCATAGGCTTCAGGTAACAGCTAGGATCGCCAATCTCGATCAGCCTTTGTTTGCCCCTGAAGGCATGCTCCAGCACACTTGTGAGGCTCGTTCACAGCCAGTCTTATCCGCACGGCGACATTTTCCGATAACCGGGTAGGTGTCCCCTCCATGTAGGACGCCCTCTACTGTGTAAGAGGTTGTGACGGGGAGGCTATCTGGCTCAAATAGCAGCCCAATTCGGGCGCTATATGGCAGCATGTGATCGTTCCCGGTAATTCCTCATCTGCGAACAGGTCGCGCAATTCCGGACGTTGCCGCTGCTTCTCGAAAGTCGCCACACATTGCAGCGGGATCCGGCCAGAGCTTCTCCAGACGTGCGCTGTGTTCCCCACGTCATTCGACTGCGCTTTTAAGGTAAGACACATTTGGCCGCCAGTCAGGAAGAACCTCCGCATCAAGGCGATTCGCAACATGGTCAGCCGCCCAGGCGATTTGATCGTCGCCGAGGGTTGGTTTCGCACCCGCGGCTATGAATTCAGCTTGCTTGCGCTTGGCCAACTCACCCGAGCTCACCTGCTCGCGTGTCGCGGCGAGGAGTTCCTCAGTGTCCTCAGGCTCGATACCACGACGGATGCCATCCATGAGTTCGAATGCGAGCCAGTCATCGCCGGCGTCTGCGAGCGTTTCGATTAGAGGCAGCAGGCGCCTATCAAGGATAGCCATGACATCCTCCTCCGATAGGAGGTGAAGCCGTCGCCGCACTTGCACGCCTTTTCATTCAGATCATGCCTATGTGAAGTTCTCGATCTTCTTATTCAGAAGATCGTTGGGAAAGGCGCCGCTCGATTGGTTGGCGGGCTCTTCCCCATTTCCGCGATCGAGCGCCGAATCTGCTCAATTAGATCTTTGCCGGTCATCGTCCCCCCAACTCCTGCTATCACCTGTCAAGAAGGTCCTTCTACCCAACTGTATTCCACCTCCGTAAGCTTCTAGTCCAACTGGCCCCTGTCCTCAGTATAATGCCCCAACCTGCAGGGTCGCTCGAATCGCAACCGTCAGGACATCGAGAAGAATAAGCCGATGCGAGATACGTCCGCTTTCAAGAAGTGCTCAAACCTGCTTGAGCGTCCGAGATGAGGGCGCAAAGCTGCCGTTCGCGTCGGGGAAGAGGTTCGTCGGCTTCGGGTCAGATCGCCGCCATACCACACTTCGCAACTGAACAGCCGCAATGAGGTCATCTCCCGCTATTCCCAATACTGCCGATCTCATATTTGAGGACAACGCATTCGCCAGTGATTAGACCCACGGCAGCATAAAATTCTTTCCCTGGAGTCTCGCGAAAATGGCTCAGCAGCCGGTCCGGGATCCTCGAGTTCGCAAAAATTAACTCGACCCCCCTACTACCCGGTCTTGGCGGCAAAAAAGCTGGCCCCTTTTGATCCGCTCAGCCCCGAAATCGCTGCGCCCGTTTTTCTTTTATTTTCAAAGTGTTACTTCTTGACGAGACCGAGGTACGGCCCTACAATGTCCCGAGAACTGAACCCGTGGATCATCCATGCTCACATTTGGCCCGATGATCGTTCTCGCAGCGATCGCCATTGTGGCGGTGATCGGCCTTATCCCGGAAACCGCTGAAGATGCCGCGCTCAAGTTCCGCCGCCAGTGCCGAGCCGACGGAATGAGCTTTGCCGAGACAGAGGCGGCAATCGGCATTCGGAAGGCCTTCGTCCAGCTGCGCCGGCTGTCGTCCGACCAATGCGTTGCGAGGGGCGGCAAGATGGATCGTGATCAGATCAACCAGATTGCTTCCCACGTTGCCATCGGCCTCGCGGCCGCATATGGGCGTGAAGCTGCCAAGGCATTCGAGGGCTGGATCGGCTCATGCCCAGACGAGGAAATTCTTTACGATGACGCCCGCTCGGCGCGGCATCACCATATAGTCGGCGCGTTGCGCGAAAAAGGCCTCTGCTATCCGCCGAAGCGCGCCGGCATGAGCGAAGACTTCCGGAACTCCTTCAAGGTAGTCCGATAGCCAATCATCTGTTGAACGACCGCCGCACGTCATGACAGCGCTTGCATAGTCCTTACGAGTCGAGGTGAAACGCCTTTGGCGGCCTTCGGCTCTTCGCTTCGCTCAGCACCTCTTATGTTGTGCATCACCGCGGACTGTTGTCCTTGTATCTGGAAAGAGCCGTCTTCGACGGCAGGCATAGTTTGCCCTACCAGGGACAAACAAATGCCAAGGACAGGCATTCTGGACCGGAAGCACCTTTCGGAAGGCCGGGGTCATGCGGTCGGCCTGTTCTTCCCCATTCGCAGCTCTTTCGGGCTCATGACGGCAGCGGCATAGTCGGAGTGGTCCTGAAAACCCCGTGTCGCGCGCTTGTGCTTTTTTGCCAAGCTCCTCTCCCACACCATGTCCGTGCCATTCCAACACGAGCTCGAAGGTGGGGAGTTAAATATACCTCATGCCCTTGAGGGAGATGCAACGTCGGTCATGTTCCCGACGATCGGCCCAAACGGAGGGCTGGCTATGAAAACGCGCTTTTACCCATGATGGTTCTATCTGCGGCGCTGTTCCCGCATTTTCTTGCAAGTTTTCCGATTACTGGCTCGGCAACGCGTCCTGACGTTGCCGAGCCATTTTGATCCGGACGATTATTGTATCTCGCAACAACGCTTGCGCGACCTCGAGGCGGACGCTGGCGTCGATCTCCGAGCGGTCTGGCATCATCCCCGAGCCTTCCATGGCTGCCTGGCGGAGCAAGTCTAGCGCAGATCTAGCATGCAAGATCTGAGCCTTAGAGCGGGTAATTTCAGGGTCTAAAGGTGCGGGGCAAGACCGGGATTGCTCAACGGAATCAACGGCCGATGTTGCGTTGCCAGTGAGGGCGTGATTTCGGTAATGTCGAGTGTTTTCAATTAGATAACCGAAAACTTGGCGATCCCGACAGGATTCGAACCTGTGACCATCGGCTTAGAAGGCCGGTGCTCTATCCAGCTGAGCTACGGGACCGCTGGGCCGACGCCAAGGGCCGGCTGAATCACGCGCTGGGACGGCTGCCCGGCATTGCCGGTCAATGCGTCCAGGGCGTCCTGCGGTCATAGCGGAAATTCTCCGCATAGGAAATCTGGCGGCGCTTGGATTCTTTCGGCTCCTCGACACGGAAGGCCAGCCCCTCTTTCTCGGCATAGGCCACCGCCTCTTCCCGGGTGTCGAAGGTGAGCCTGATCTGGCTCCGCATATCACCCGAAGTGGTGTAGCCCATCAGCGGATCGATTTTCTTGCGCATCTCGGGATCGAATTCCAGCACCCAGTGGCCGGTCTTGGCCTTGCCGGACTGCATCGCGGTTCTGGCTGGGCTGAAAATGCGCGCGGACATGGACACCTCGTTGCTGCGGGCAAGCGGCACCGCCGCTGTATTCCCCTCATTACTGCGCAATGCCGCCGGCGGCAAGGCCGATGCCTGCCGTACCTTTCGACACGGCGGGCCACCGACGGTGACCGCGCGACGGTTCACGGCAAAAGACCCTGCCGTTTGTTCCGTTTCGTCTCTTAGGGGTCGCGCAGCCAAGCCCGGAATCTATAGCCCGCAAGGACTCGGGCCGCGGTAATCAGCAGCGGGAGCCGTTGACGAGCACGTTGTGCCGGCGCCCAAGGCGCTTGGCGAATGCCGATGCAAATCGTTCTCGTCTCGCTTTGGCACAATGGGATTGGCATCTGAATTGCTACATCTGACTTGCTAGTGAGACTCGCCAGAGTGTAGCCACAGCGCTTTGCGAAGGGGGATGGAAATGGGCTTAGCCGAAGACTTGTCTGATGTTGCGCTCACATTCGAATGTCCGGATTGCTCGCATCCGGCGGTAAGGAAGGGCTCTGCGCTAAGGACGATCGCGCACTTCAGATGTGACGGGTGCAACGCCAAGGTGCGGATCACTTATCCGCAGAAGCTAGCGATCTTCGAAAAGCACAAGCTATTGGCCGCCCGAGGGGCGTTGCAATTGGCTAGCTAAGCCTTTTCCAGATCGTCGGTCGCGCGGATTTCGATGAGCACAAGATTCGCAGAATCCTGGAGGTGGTATCGTTGGTGACGGGCTGAGGATCGCTCAATTCAAGCAGCTTCCCTGCTGGCGAAGCGATTGATGTTCCAAGCACCGCCGCCGGTTGACGCGCCGCCGAGCTAGTTGAACGCGAGCCTCGCTAGCGCCGGAGGGCGACAAGGCGCGGCTACTTCATTTTTCTATCCATGAGGAGCGCGATGAACAGCCGTGCGACTTTGGGGACTTTTCGTGCAACTCCCTGCCACTCTATGGCGTTCGGTCCGTTTTTGTCGTTTCGGGGGTTGCCTTCCAAAGCCCGGAAC
>NZ_RZSX01000319.1:0-6541 GCF_004023105.1 Mesorhizobium sp. M5C.F.Ca.IN.020.32.2.1
GCTCGGCCTCGACCGCGCGCGTGCCATAAAGGAGGGAGGCGTCGGCGGTCATCTCACAAAGTGTCGAGCTGCACCGGCTCACGGCTCGCAGCGCCCGCATAGGCGGCCTCGACCAGCGCCAATGTCCTGAGATTGTCCGCACCCGAGGTTGCCGGCTCGGTCCCGTTCGCCAGGCAATCGACCCAGTGCTTTTGGATGGCGACGACGCTTTCCTGGATGTTGTGCCATGGTCGCGATGCCCATGGCAGCAGCGGTGGCGAGACGTCGCTGACCGCCGTTCCGTTCCTGCCGGTGACGGTGAGTCGGTAATCCTGCTCGAGCCGGATCGTGCCGCCGCTGCCGTCGATCTCGACCAGCGTCTGCGGAAACGGCTCGGTGGCGAGCTTGGTCGCATAGCTGCAATCGACCACAGACGTTGCGCCGCTCTCGTGGTCCATCAGCATGGTTGCGACGTCCTCGCCGGCAATCTCAGGATTAATGCGAGCGGTTCGTGTCGTGATCGTCGAAACGTCGCCCAGCAGAAAGCGGGCAATGTCGAGACTATGGATGCCGAGGTCCTCGATGATGAAGCGCTTTCCCGTCGCCAGATAGGGCTGGCCGGAAAACACGTCATAGGCCGAGCGGAACGAGATCCGCCCGAAGAAGGGCGTGCCGATGTCACCGCTGTCGAGCACGGCGTGCACCGCCTGGATCGGCGACTGCCAGCGAAAATTCTCATGCACCATCAGCGGCACGCCGGCGTCAGAGCAGGCCTTCGCCATGGCCTTGGCATCGGCAAGCGTCGGCGCGAACGGCTTTTGGCAGATTGCCGGAACGCGATGCCGCGCCGCCATCTCGACAAGCGGACGGTGGCTCGGCGCGGTGGTGGCGATATCGACGAAATCCAGTCTTTCGGCGGCAAAAAGTGCTGCCGCATCGGTATAGCGCCGCGTGATGCCGAACTGGTCGCCGACTATCCTGAGCCGTTCCGAATCGCGGTCGCAAATGGCGACGATCGAGGCGCCGGCGATGTCGCCCCAGGCGTGCATCTGGTTGACGGCAAAGAAGCCGCAGCCGATCAGCGCTCCACGCAGTTCCGCCGCCATCAGCCCGCCTTTGCCATCTGCATTAGCGTCACGCGGCTCTGCAGCCGACGCTGCGCCTGGTCGACGACGACAGCGACGATGATGACAAGGCCCTTGATCACCATCTGCCAGAACGAGCTCACCCCCATCATGACCAGCCCGTCGGAGAGAATGCCGATGACGAAGGCACCGACGATGGTGCCGCCGATCGTGCCGCGGCCGCCCGACATCGAGGTGCCGCCGAGCACCGCCGCTGCGATGGCGTTGAGCTCGAAGCTCTCGCCGGTCGCCGGATGCGAGGCCATCAGCTCGGACGAGATGATCAGGCCGACGACCGCCGCGCAGAAGCCAGAGAACATGTAGACGAACATCTTCACCATGTTGACCCTGACGCCCGAAATCCGCGCCGCCCGTTCGTTGCCGCCGACGGCGAAGATGTGGCGGCCGAGCGGGGTGTATTTGGCGAGATAGGCCGCCCCAAGTGCTACGACGACAAGTATCCATATCGAAACCGGCAGGCCGAGCAACCGGCCGGCGCCGAGGAAGCCGAACCCAGTCGTACCCAGATCGGGCTTGCCGACAAGGTTCGGGAAGGTGCGGCCATCGGACGACAGCAGCGCCAGGCCGCGTGCGACATAGAGCACGCCGAGCGTGGCGATGAACGGCGCGACATTCAGCCTGGTGATCAGCAATCCGTTGACGGCGCCGATCAATATGCCGACCGCCAGCGTGATCAGTGCGATTTCGAAGACGTTGAAATAGATCGTATAGCCGACCTGCAGGTCGATGCCGTTGAGCACGAGATAGCCGGCGACCATGCCGCACAGGCCGACGATCGAGCCGACCGAGAGGTCGATGCCTCCGGTGACGATGACGAAGGTCATGCCCATGGCGAGGAAGGCGTTCAGCGCCACGTGCTTCGACATCAGGATCAGGTTGGCGGCCGACAGGAAATTCGGCGCCGCGATCGAGAAGAAGATCAGGACGGCGATCAACGCAATGAACGTCCTCGCCTTCATCAGCGTCAGCAGGACGGAGCCGCTCGAGGCGGAGGCAACTGAAGCCTTGGCCGGGATGTCAGTCATGGACGTGGCTCTCCGTGTGCGGGACCGGTCCGTGGCCAAGCGCCGATGCGGCGACAAGTGCCGCCTCCGTCGCCTCGGCGCGATCGAACATGCCGGTCAGTTTTCCATTGCTCATCACCGCGATCCGGTCGGACAGCGCCATCACCTCGTCGAGATCCGAGGTGGCGAAAAGTATGCCCAGTCCGTCGCGGGACAGTTTGCGCATGGTGCGGAAGACGTCGGCCTTGGCGCCGACATCGATGCCGCGGCTCGGTTCATCCATCAGCAGCACCTTGGGTCCGGTGAGCAGCGCCTTGCCGATGACCACCTTCTGCTGGTTGCCGCCCGACAGCGACGAGACCTCTTGCGCCGGATTGGCGACCTTGATCGCCAGCTCCCGCACCATCTGCGTCACCGCCTGGTTTTCCTTGGCGCCACGGATATGGAACATGCGGACAAACCGCGACAGGCTGGCCAGCGTCAGGTTGCTGGCGACCGAGAGGATCGACACCAGCCCTTCGCGCTGGCGGTCCTCGGGGATCAGCGCCAGCCCGCGCCGGATCCGCCGTGTCGTGTCGCGCTCTCTGATCTTTTTGCCTGCGATGAAGATCGTTCCGGTGGCATGGCTATGGCGTCCCATGATGCAGTCGAACAATTCGCTGCGTCCGGCGCCCATCAGGCCGTATATGCCGAGAATCTCGCCGGCACGCAGCGACAGCGAGACGTGATCGACCGCAAGCCCGCCGGTCACGCGCGGCAGGCAGATGTCCTCGGCGCGGAATATCTCTTCGCCCGGAACATGGCCGTCCGCCTTGGCGAAGTCCTTGGCGTCCGAGCCGATCATCTGCCGCACGATCCATTGCGTGTCGACGTTTTTCATCCTCTCCTGGCCGGTGATCCGCCCGTCGCGCAGCACGGTGATGTAGTCGCCGATGCGGATCAGTTCCTCGAGCCGGTGCGAGATGTAGACGATCGCCACGCCGCGCGCCTTGAGGTCGGCAATCACCTTGAACAGGATCTCGACTTCCGCCGCGCTCAGCGCCGAGGTCGGTTCGTCCATGATCAGGATGCGCGCATCGAGCGAAACCGCCTTGGCAATCTCGACCAGCTGCTGCTGGCCGATACGCAAATCCTCGACCAGCATGTCCGGCCGGATGCCGGCTTCCAGCCGCTCGAGGAATTCCGCCGCGCGGCGCTCCTGTTCTCGGCTGTCGATCTTGCGGAGCCGGTTGGTGATCTCGCGGGTGGCAAAAATATTTTCTGCGACCGTCAGGTTGCCGAACAGGTTCAGCTCCTGAAACACCATGCCGATGCCGCGATTCACCGCGTCCCCGGACGAGGAGAAGGAAACCTCTTCGCCCTCCAGGATTATGCGGCCGAGCGTCGGCTGTTCGACGCCGGCGATGATCTTCATCAGCGTCGATTTGCCGGCGCCGTTCTCGCCGACCAGCACGTTGACCGCGCCCTTGCGCACCTCGAAATTCGCGCGCTTGACCGCGACGGTGCCCGAATAGACCTTGGAGACGTCTTCCAGCGTCAGGATGACATCGTGATCGGTGGCGGCAGTCATGGCTTCGGCCCGATCTCTGCCTCCGCCGGTGTCACCAGCGGCAGGTCCTGGCCGCTGCCGATGACATATGCGCCGACAACCCTGACGCTCCGGCCCTCCAGCGCGTCGCGCGGCAGCTTGGAAAGCACCGTCTTGTCGGCGTAGATGTTGAACGCCTTGCCGAACTGGGCGAAGTCGATCTGGTTGGTGAAATCGTTGAACTGGATGAAGTCGAGACTGTCGCGCAGCGCGGTGCCACGCATTGCGGGTCCGATCTGCACCCGCGCATCCGCCTTGCCGTCGCCGTCGGCATCGACATCCATGGTTGCCGCGCGTGACTGTGTATTCGCCGCAACAATCTTGCCTTCGAGGCGAACCGAGAAGGTCCATGGCGAATTCGCCTGCTTCTTCGGATTGCCATACTTGGCGCCGGCAGCCGCTGGATCGGCTTTCGCCAGGGCGTGAACCTCGGGAAATGGCCCGGCCTTCTGCTGGAGATAGGGCACCGCCTTGGCAGCCCAGATATCGCCGACCATCTTGTCCGCATTGAAGGCCGGAGGTTTGCCCCCGTTTTCCGCTGACGGTGTCGGCAGGATCTTGCAGCCGATCAGGCTGACGCCGACGGTCACGGCAAGGAGGGGCGCGGCGAGGATCGAACATGTCGGCTTGTTCGGCATGGCGGTCAGGGCACCCAGTAAATGGAAGCAAAGGACGACCCGGAAGCTCGTCCCTTGCGATTGATGTCACGCCGGCTCAGTTGGTCAGCGCGAAGGTTTCCAGCTTGGCGGCATTGTCGCCATTGATCAGGACGCAGTCCATCAGCTGCTTTTCCTCGGCCGGAGACTTCTTGTTCTTGATGAAGTCGTTGGCCTGCTCGACTGCCATCTGCGCCTGCGCATAGGCCGGCTGCAGGACTGTGGCCTTGATGCCGCCTGAAGCGATCGAATCGCGCACGTCATTCGATCCGTCGAACCCGACGACGATGACATCCTTGCGGCCGGCGGCGGCAAGGGCGGCATAGGCGCCCATCGCCATCGTGTCGTTGCCGGAGATCACGCCCTTGATGTCCGGGTTAGCTTGGAGGATCGATTCCATCTTGGAATAAGCTTCGGTCTGGCTCCAGTTGGCCGACTGCTGCGCCACCATCTTCAGGTCCGGATAGTCGTCGATGACATCGTGATAGCCCTTCGAGCGAATGCCGGCATTGGTGTCGGATTCCTTGCCGACCAGCTCGACGAAATTGCCCTTCTCGCCCATCAGCTTGACGAATTCCTGCGCGCCGAGCTGGGCGCCCTGATAGTTGTTGGAGACGATCTGCGCGACGGCGACGCCGGTGGCGTTGATCTCGCGATCGATCAGGAAGGACGGAACGCCCGCGTCCTTGGCCTTCTGCACGGCGGCGACGGTGGCGTCGGCGCCGGCATTGTCGAGGATGATCGCCTTGGCGCCGCGGCCGATCGCTGTATCGATCAGCTCCGACTGCTTATTGGCGTCGTCGTCATGGACAAGCACCAGCGTTTCATAACCGAGTTCCTTGGCCTTGGCTTCCGCGCCGACGGCTTCCGCCTTGAAGAACGGGTTGTCGTGCGAGGGCGTGATGATGGCAATGAGATCCGCCGCATAGGCGGGTGCGGCGGTGCCAAGCGCCAGCATGCCGGCAAAAGCCACAAGTGTCATTCTGCGAGTGAGTTTCATGATTTCCTCCCGTTTGAAAAAGCCCTGATCAAGTCAGGCCACTGTCTGCGTTTCAATTCGCCAGGCGGCACAAGAGATCGCGGATCGCCTCAGTTTCAAAACCGTTTGGCGGCTTCCTCTGAACGGATCGTCGCGCCCCCAGTCCCTGGCCTCCTCCGCTCGCCCAAGCCTCGAACTCCCTGGCGAGGCCTGGGTTGGCCCGAGCTTACGAACAGCTAAGCCAACTGGTATGATGAGTCAATCACTAATTCAGATGATATGTACCTGCCTCAGGTGATGCGCTGAATGCTCGCTGCAATCTCTTCCGGCTCGAAGACCCGCTTCCAGTCGTCACGCATCAAGACCGGCTTGCCGAACTCGATGGCCTTGTTGCAGGCATCGGAGAACACGCCCTTGGTCTCGCCGAAGATGACGGCGCCGAGCACGTTCATGTGGCCAAGCAGGAAGTCGAGTGCGGCCTGCTGGTCGACCCCGCGCGCGACGACCTCGTCGACCGCTTCCTTCATCACGACCAGCAACGAGGCGCAGACAGTCTCCGAAAGGCCGGGTTCGAGCAGCGCCATTTGGTCGACCGTGACGCGATGCGACCGCATGACCGGGGCCCAGATGATCTTGGCGATCGCTTCGCCCTTGGCGAAATCTTCCTCCGGTCCCTGCATCAGCGCGCTGACCATATGCTGCTTGGCCTTGACGCCGCCGAAATAGTCCTTCTTGGCCGCCATATCGGTCTCGTCGTTGAAAATCGGCGGATGGCAGGGATGGGTGACGAAATAGGTCAGGTCCGGCCGCTTGGGCAAATGGCCGGCGAAAGGTGCTGCGGCGTCCAGCACGACGACCATGGTGCCGGCAGCAAGCTTGCCCTCGATGCTGGCCGCCACCTTGCCGATATGGGTGTCGGGAACCGCCAGGATGACCACCTCGGCGCCATCGAGGGCTTCGTCGGCGCTGACCGCGTCGATGCCCAGCCCCGTCTTTAGCCGCTCGCGGCCGACGTCACTGACCTCGACATGGCGTATCGTGTAGTGAGAGGCGCGAAAATTGGTCGACAGGCGGTAACCCATTTTGCCGCCGGCACCAAACAGCGCTATCGTTGTCATCTAGCCGTTACTCCTGATCTCGAACGATGGCCCTGCCGATCGTCATCTAATCAACTGGTATAATCACAGTAC
>NZ_RZSX01000031.1:0-16195 GCF_004023105.1 Mesorhizobium sp. M5C.F.Ca.IN.020.32.2.1
CTGTTCGACGGTGCCGGCCAGCTTGCCGTCGCGCACGGCGACCAGCGCTTCGGGAAGCGCATCGAAGCCGTAGATCTTGACGTCGGTGAAATTGCGCGCCGCGCAGGCTTCGACCGCGCCAAGCGCCATGTCGTCATTGGCACAGATGATCGCATCGGGCTTGCCGTTGGCTGCAAGGCCGGCCTCGGTGACGGAAAGCGCCTCGGCGCGGGCGAAGTTGGCGGTCTGCTCGAAGACGATCTGGAACTTGTCCTTCAGCGGATCGAGAACATTGTGCACGCCCTTGTTGCGGTCGATCGCGGGCCCAGCACCTGGCTGGCCCTGCAAATGGAAGATCTTGGCGCCGTTCGGGAACGCCGCCACCATGGCCTGCGCTTCGGCCTCGCCACCCTTGACATTGTCGGCGCCGACATGGGCGAGGATGCCTTCGACGCCGTCGACGCGGCGGTCGATGGTGACGACCGGAATGCCGGCCTGGACCGCCTGCTCTATGGCCGGCGCCAGCGCGTTGACGTCGAGCGGCGAGATGACGATGGCGTCGACCTTCTGCACAAGTGCGGCCTCGATATCGGCGGTCTGCTTGGGCGCCGAATTCTGGCCGTCGCTCTCGGTCAGGTTGACGCCCTGCGCCTGCGCCTCCGCCTTGATCTGGTTCAGCATGTGAACGAAAAACGGAAAGCCGAGGCTCGGCACCGACCCTAGGATAGTCAGCTTGTCCTGGGCGAAAGCCAGTTGCGGCGCGGCCAGCGCCAATGTGCCCATCGCCACGGACGACAGCAGGAACTCACGTCTGTTGATCAATTTAGTCTCCTCCATATGAGCGCATGGCTCCGAAAGCCGAAATGGGTCTCCGGCAGGTTCATGCGTCGGTCTAGAAATGGAGTGTCCTTTGAGCGCCCAAGGGGACGCAACGGCGCTCCAGCCGGTCCACCGCGACGTTCTCCTCCGCTCGGCGCCGGCAGGCGGATGCTAGCCAAGGCCGGAGGTTTGCGCAAGAACGGGCGGGATTTGGCGCCCGTCGGGTTCCGGCTTGTTCTTCGGCGCTTCGCAGAGGGTCGCCGGACTCTCCCGAGGCTATTTTTTTAGTGATCGATCCAAACACGACCGCAGCGCCGACTGCTCCGGTTGGCGAAAGCCGCTCGCCCAGGAATATGGCCATGCCAACCGCTCCGAACACGCTCTCTGCGCTGACGATCACCGCGGCATGGCTGGCGGACTTCAAGCGTTGAGCGATCGTCTGGATGCCGAAGGCAGCCCCTGTGGAGAAGATGCCGAGCACACGAGTTCCGGCCTGCATCGCTGATGGCGGTCAGAGATAGATTGCCCAGGAGGGCGCCGGGCGGCAGAGTGAGCAAGGCGGCGCCGAGAAATTGCCGCGACCGGCGCGCCGTGGGTCTGCATGTGGCGGCCAAGCTCCACCATCCAAAGCGCGTAGCACGCGGCCGACAGTATCGCGCCGAGATCGCCCTGGCTGAAGCTGGCGGTCAAGCCTCCGGACAACAGCAGGACACCGGCCAATGTCATGGCGGCAGCAAGTCCGCCGATAGCAGTTGGGCGCTCGCCAACCAGGAACCAGGCCGCGAGCGGTGTCATCACCGTTGCCGTGCTCACCAGGAAGCTCGCATTGGTGACCGAGGTATCGAGGTAGGAAACCTGCTGGATGATAATAGAAATCGAAAACAGAATGCTGACTTTGATGAGGCTCATCCAGTAGCCGGGCCCGCATTTCCCTCCCCGTTCGACCATCGTCAGCGGCGCGGCCATGAGCCCCGCGATCAGGCAGCGCATGCCCACGGCGCTGAGCGGCTCGAGATGATCCAGCACGGTTTTCTGCGCGACGTTACCGAAGCCCCAAAAGGCAGCAGCAAGCAGAAGCAGACAGTTGGCCTGCACCTTCGACATGTCAATGTCTCGAAAAAGCTTGCGCTGCGAGGGGCGGATCGCTGGCAGCTAGCGGAGGGCCAGCTTGTCCAACCGTTTGCAATAAAGGCGGGTGCCGACGGGGACGATCTCATAGCCGGCGTCGTTCAACTGGAGCTTCATCTCCTCGAAGTGCCGCTTTGAGCCGCTGACGATCGATTCAGGCGTGTAGTCCCAGCCGTGGCGGGCGGCATTGGCCAGGATGTCGGCATAAAGGCGCATGCTCGTGATTTTCACATCCGATTCCAGCACCTGCCTGCATCCTCTTGCGAACGACGGCGACTGGGCGGCGGAAAAACTCAGGATCGTGCATGCCAGCATTATCGAAACAGGACGCATGGAAACCTCCCCTGATTGCAGCTTGTTGCCGGAAGAGATCCTTCAGCCTTTGCGCCTGCGGCGGGATCGGGCAGATGCAGTATTCGATCTCCTGCATTTGTAGTATTCTGTGCTGGGACGGGTTCCACCACGATGCTCAACGATGTTTCGAAAGCGCAGGCGCTCGATGCCTTGTCGGGTCGCGAGCGCGCGGTCGCGGAAAAATTCGCAGCCGGCATGACCTACCGCGAAATCGGCAGAGCACTTTTCATTGCGCCGACCACTGTTCGCACCCACCTTGCGGCCATCTACGAAAAACTCGGGGTGCGCACCAAGATCGGGCTTGCGGCGTATTTTGCCGGCGCTTCCAGCGCACAGCCGGCTCCGTCCCTGTCCGGCGCCCCGCCGGTGCTCGCCATATTTCCGATCGAATGCCTCAATTCCGACGAGCGTTGGCGCCGCTTTGCCGACGGCCTGTCGTCAGACATCACCATCGACCTGTCACGTTATGCGGGCCTGCCTGTCATCGCCTTCCACACGATGAAATCGCTGGGCAGCAAGCCGGCTGATTTCGCGGCGGACGGCAAGGCGCTCGGCGTCACCTATTTCGTATCGGGCCGGTTGCGTGCGGACGACCAGCGGATTCGGTTGACGATAGAGCTTGCCGATGCCGGTAGCGGCGTCAGCCTGTGGAGGGAGCGCTACGATCGCCCGGCCGAGGACATTTTCGCGCTGCAGGACAGCCTGACCGAAAGCATCATCAACGTGTTTGCCGGCAGTTACGGAACGCTGGCCACGGTCGGCCGCAATGCGGTTCGCCGCAAGCCGCCGGCCAGCTTGCGGGCCTATGATTTTTACCTGCTTGCCCTCGAGCAGCACACTACGTTCAGCCGCGCCGGAAATGCCGAGGCGATCCGCCTGTTTTCACGCGCGCTGGAGCTTGACCCTACTTTCGCCAACTGCTGGGCCGAGCTCGCCTATGCCTATTCGGTCGAGGCCTGCAACGGCTTTGGCGACGACATGCTGACGTCGATCGAGAAATGGCGCGCGGCGGCCGAAAACGCCTTGCGCCTCGACCCGACGGATAGCTGCGCCCACGCATGCCTTGGCAATGTCAGGGCATGCCTTGGCGATCTCGAAGGAACGGAGCGCGCGCACCGGCGCGCTTTCGAATACGGCTCCAACCACGCCGGCATACTGACGCTGCTGGCCGGCAGCAAGGCGCTTGTCATCGGCGATCCGGCCGAGGCGATCCCGCTCATCGAGCGTGCCATGCGCCTCAATCCATTGGCCCCGCCCTGGTATTTCGGCATGCAAGGCCGCATCCTGTTCGTCGCCGGCAGACACGAGCAAGCCATTGCGGCGCTCCGCAGGAGTTCGCCGGAGTCGCCGGACGTGCTGATGTTCCTGGCACTCTCGTATATGGCCACGGGCGCGGCCGGCGAAGCGGCGCGCGCTACGGCCCGCTTGAGAGCCGAATTTCCGGGGTTTTCGGTCGAACGCTTCATCGCAGGCTATCCTGTGACGAACCGGGACGCATTGCTTGCCATACGGCACGGCGCCGAACTGGCGAAGCTGCCGTAGACGCCGCCTACCGGTCAATCATCACCATGACGCGTTCGTTGTAGCGCTCACCCGCGACCTTGCCCGGCGCCAGCGCATCGTCGAGCGCCTGCATTGCGGCGGCGTCGAGCTCGATCGCCGCGGCAGCGACATTCTCCTCGAGGTACTTTCGGCGCTTGGTGCCGGGGATCGGCACGATGTCGATGCCGAAGTCGCTGCCCTTGTGCAGCAGCCAAGCCAGTGCGATCTGGCCGGGCTTGACGCCCTTGGCCGCGGCGATGTCGCGGACAATCCCGGCTGCCTGCACATTGGCGTCGTAGTTGGCGCCCTGGTAGCGCGGGTCGCCGCGCCGGAAGTCGCCCTCCGGGTAGTCCTCGGCGCGCTTGACGTCGCCGGTGAGAAAGCCGCGGCCAAGCGGCGCGAACGGCACCAGGCCGATGCCGAGTTCACTGAGCAGCGGGATGATCTCCGGTTCCAGATTGCGTTCCCACAGCGAATATTCGCTCTGCACCGCCGAGACCGGATGCACGGCATGCGCGCGGCGGATGTTGGCCGCACCCGCCTCCGACAGGCCGAAGAAGCGCACCTTGCCTTCAGTGACTAGTTTGCTGACAGCACCCGCCACATCCTCGATCGGCACCGCCGGGTCGACGCGGTGCTGATAGAGCAGGTCGATATGGTCGGTGGCGAGCCGGCTGAGCGAGCCGTCCACCGCCTCACGGATATGCTCGGGCCGGCTGTTGCGGTCGGTGCCGATTTGCTGCCCGTTTTCGATACGGAAGCCGAATTTGGTGGCGATTGTCACCTCGTCGCGCCGGCCCTTCAGCGCGCGGCCGAGCAGTTCCTCATTGGTGTGCGGGCCATAGACTTCCGCCGTGTCGAGGAAGGTGCAGCCGAGCTCGATGGCGCGGTGCAGTGTGGCGATCGATTCCGCCTCGTCGGCCGGGCCGTAGGACTGGCTCATGCCCATGCAGCCGAGGCCGATCACCGATACCTGCAGCCCCTGGCTGCCGAGCTTGCGTGTGCTCAAGGTCATAGATGAGATCTCCGGATAGTGTCAGGGTTCGTATACATCAGGACTATTGCGTCAGGACCATATAGAGCTCCCGCTCAGTTTCCATAGTCGCTCGGGAAGGGTAGCCTGAACGCGAGGCGATCAAACCCCAAATTGACACGACACCCGGTCTCGGCCATCCTTATGCCAGCCGCCTTCTCCTGCGGCGGCGTGTGTATGAGCGAGTCCATGGCCAGTTCCGTCACCAGCCAGAATTCCAAGCGTGCCGCGGTGCGCAAGGCGCTCGACCGCCACAAGGTCTATATCACCGCACAGAGCTTTTCCGCCGGCGCCTACAAAGCGCGTGTCCTCGTCGACGGCGAGGCCTATTGGGTCGACGAATTCCGGCTGAGCCAGCTCCAGCAGGGTCTGTCGCCGGCCGAGCTCGAACTAACGCCGGCCACCGACGATTGAGCTGTGCGAGGCACGACATCGGCCTGCCGCATGCTGACAAAATGATTCAAGCGATGCGGGTCAAGTCCTTGTTTTTGCGCAGCCGGCTTGGCATGCGGACATGACGCCGAAACTCAAGGCCTATCGCGCCAAGCGCGAATTCAGCAAGACGCCGGAACCCGTCGGCGGGCTGGTTGCCGGAGAAGGCAATCGCTTCGTCGTGCACAAGCATCACGCCACCGCTGACCACTATGATCTACGCTTGCAAGTCGGCGACGTGCTGAAGAGCTGGGCGGTGCCTCGCGGCCCGTCGCTCAACCCCGCCGACAAGCGGTTGGCGGTCGAGACCGAGGACCATCCGCTCGAATATATCGACTTCGAGGGCGTCATTCCCGAGGGCGAATATGGCGGCGGACCGATGATCGTCTGGGACACAGGCGTGTGGGCGCCGATGGACGATGTCGAAAAGAGCCTGCGCACCGGTTCCTTCAAATTTCGTCTCGCCGGCGAGAAGCTGAATGGCGGCTGGATGCTGACCAGGCTAAAGGCCAAGCCCGGCGACGACGAGAAGAAAAACTGGCTGCTGTTCAAGGAGCGCGATCTCGCCGCCGATACAGCGCTCGACATCCTTGCCGAGCGGCCGGAAAGCGTCAAATCGGGACGGCGCATCGAGGAACTGGTCGAAGCGCCGAAGCCAGTCCCCAAACCTGCGAAACCGGTCGTGCTGAAGCCCGGCGCTTTGCCGGGCGCGGTCAAGGCGCCGGTGCCCGCCCGCATCGAACCGCAACTGGCGACGACCGTGGCAAAGCCGCCGGATGGAGTGGGCACCCGGGAGGAGTGGCTGCACGAAATCAAGTTCGACGGCTATCGCACGATGGCGCATCTGGCTGAGGGCGAGGTGCGGCTGATCACACGCGCCGGTCTCGACTGGACCAGGCGCTATGGCGACCTGCCGCATGCCTTCGCCAGGCTGCCATGTCGTGAGGCTGTTATAGATGGCGAGATCGTCGTGCTCGACGCCAAGGGCATCAGCCGCTTCGCTCTTTTGCAGGACGCGCTGGCCGAAGGCGCCGGCAACAAGCTCCACTTCTACGCCTTCGATCTCTTGCATCTCGACGGCTGGGACCTGAGAAAAGCGCCGCTCGGCCGGCGCAAGGCGCTGCTGTCGCAATTGCTGTCCGGCTTGGGCGCCAACTCCGCCATCCAGTTCAGCGACCACGTCGAAGGCGATGGCCAGGCGCTCTATGCCCAGGCTTCCGAGATGGGACTAGAAGGCGTCGTCTCCAAGCGCGCAACGGCAATCTACCAGAGCGGCCGCACCAAGACCTGGACCAAGATCAAGGCGCTGAAGAACGGCGACTTCATCATCGCCGGCTATACCACCTCCGATGCAGCCGAGGGATTGGCCGCACTCGGCCTCGGCGAATTCGAGGATGGCGAACTGCACTATCGCGGCAAGGTCGGCACCGGCTTCGACGCCGCCACCGCCGCCGACCTGCTGGCTCGGCTGGAGCCCTTGCGCGCCGGCGCGTCTGCACCCGAAGGGGTTCCGCGCGAGATCATGCGCGAGATGAACTGGGTGCGGCCACTGATTTCGGCCCATATCCACTATGCCAACCGGACCACCGATAATGCGCTGCGCCATGCGGTGTTCCGCGGACTGCGCGACGTCGGCCTATCGACGCCGGTGTCGGCCAAGCGCAAGCGGCTGATTGCGGAAGCCGATCTCGCCACAATCTGGGTGACCAATCCGACGCGGCGGTTGTTCGGCAAAACCGGACCGACCAAGCTCGACATCGCCGTCTACTACGCGCTGGTCGGCGACTTCATGCTGCCGCACATCCTCGGCCGCCCGGTGTCGCTGGTGCGCTGCCCGACCGGCAAGCCGCAGGACTGTTTCTTCCAGCGCCATGCCTTCACCGGCATGCCTTCATCGGTGGCGACCTTCGAGACGACCAATTCCGAGGGCGAGACTAAATCCTATCTGTCGGTGGAAGATGCCAAGGGCTATCTGGCGCTGGCGCAGTTCGGCGTCGTCGAGTTCCACACCTGGGGCACCCACCGCACGCGGCTAGACAGACCGGACCTGATCGTTTTCGACCTCGACCCGGGCGAGGGGATTAGCTGGCGCGAGGTGGTCGAGGCGGCAGTGCATATCCGCGCCGAGCTGGAGGCGATGGGGCTGATGCCGTTCGCGAAAACGTCGGGCGGCAAGGGCATACACATCACCGTGCCGGTAACGCAAAAACAGAACTGGAAGAAACTGCACCAGGCGACCAGCGCCATTTCCTCGGCATTGGCCGCCTCCGCGCCCGACATCTTCACCACCACCATGGGCAAGGACAACCGCAAACGGCGCATCTTCATCGATTATCACCGCAATGCGCGCGGCCACACCTCGGCGGCACCTTATTCGCTGCGCGCCCGCACCAACCTGCCGACCTCCACGCCGGTGAGCTGGTCCGATCTGGAATCCATCGACGCTCCGGAAGATTTGAATTATTCTTCGCTGCCGGGCCTTCTGGCCACCTCCGGCGATCCCTGGGCCAACATGGAAGATTTCGCTAGGGATTTGCCGGTATTGTGA
Organism: Mesorhizobium sp. M5C.F.Ca.IN.020.32.2.1; assembly: GCF_004023105.1. Taxonomy (NCBI): domain Bacteria; kingdom Pseudomonadati; phylum Pseudomonadota; class Alphaproteobacteria; order Hyphomicrobiales; family Phyllobacteriaceae; genus Mesorhizobium; species Mesorhizobium sp. M5C.F.Ca.IN.020.32.2.1. Next base: position 7,836 of record NZ_RZSX01000031.1, read on the forward strand.
GGGCTAAGTAGGTTTTGCGCAGCGTTGTTCGTCCTTTGGACGAAGCGCCGCGAACAGTTCGACAGTGCACGGCCGCGTAGGAGAGTTTCATGGCGCCCAGGGCAAGTTGGAAAGGTTACCTCAAGCTCAGTCTCGTCAGCTGTCCGGTCCGGCTGTATCCGGCGACGAGTGCCAGCGAGCGGATCAGCTTCAATCAGCTGCACAAGGACACCCACAACCGCATCAATATGAAGCCGGTCGATCCCGAGCTCGGGCTGGTCGAGCGCTCGGATCTGATCAAGGGCTACGAATACGAAGATAAGCAGTACATCATCATCGACGATGCCGACCTCGAGGCCGTGCGCATCGAATCCAACCACACGATGAACATCGAAGCCTTCGTCGACGAGCATTCGGTCGACGTCATCTACCAGGACGCGCCCTATTATCTGGCGCCCGATGGCGCGATGGCGGAGGAGACTTTCGCGGTGCTGCGCGAAGCGATGCGCAAGTCGGGCAAGCTGGCGATCGCGCGGCTGGTGCTGTCCAGCCGCGAGCGCGTCGTGACGATCGGCGCGCGCGAGAACGGCATGTTCGTCTGCACCTTGAGGAACCCGAATGAAGTGCGCGGTACGGCCGAATATTTCGGCAACATCCCGGCCGGCAAGCCCGACCCGGAAATGCTGCAGCTCGCCGAAGCGCTGATCAAGCAGAAGGAAACCACCTTCGATCCGAAGAATTATGAGGATCGCTACGAGATCGCGCTGATGGCGATGATCCGCGAGAAGCTCAAGGGCCACAAGCCGATCATCGCGGCCGCCCCTGAGCGCGGCAACGTGATCAACCTGATGGATGCGCTGAAGGCCAGCCTGTCGCAATCGGCCAAGCCGCCGGCCAAGTCGAAGAGCAAGGCCGATGAGGCAGCGAAGCCTGCAGCGAAATCCGCCAAGGCTGGCGCCGGCGCGGCCAAGGAAAACCCGCTCAAGGCCAACCTTCTCAAAGCGGTCGGCAAGAGCAAGGCGTGACGGCGCTTGCCGGCACTGTCTTCGGCGCCATCGGCGCGCTGGCGGCGTTTCCACTGAGGCTGGCCGCGCGTGAAGTCGAGCGCCAGCAGGGCCAGCTGCGACGCGGCGTTAACAGGCGCACCACCCATGTGGTGTTCGGCCGCACACTTCTCGCCAAGGCCGGGGATGCCGAGATCGAGCGCCGCGTCGCTGCTGAGCGCGCGACCGGCCGAAAGCTGATCAGCGAAAACGGTTTTTTGCGCCTGCTCGGGCTGATGAAGCCGCCGGAGGCTTCGGCCATGTCCCTGCAGTCGCTTCTCGATCAATCGCGACTGGCTGCATCCGATCTCGACCTTCTCAGCCTGTTCGATGCCTTCGAGCATGATTGCGAACCTTATTCCTTCCGCGATTTGATCCTTGCCCGCAAATATGCCGGGCTTGTCGCCGGCGGCGCGTCATGGGGGGCGATCGCGCGCTCGGTTCACCGCTCCGGCCCGGTGGCCTCGCTCACCGCCAAGTCGCTGAATGTCGGCTCACAGCATGGGCGCGCGGATGCGATCTATCTCGATGGCGGCCGGAGCGAACTTGACGGCCAATTGCTGTTCGACTTGGGGTCGCCGGATGACGACACGCTGGAAGAACTGTTCGCCGACGCTGAAGCCGCGGAAGAGGCTGAACGTCACGAACAGGCGGCCGCACTCTACCAGCGCTGCCTGGCCATCGATCCGACCGACGCCATCACCGCCTTCAACCGCGCCAACTGCCTGCGCGCCTCGGGCCACGCGGCCGAGGCGGCGCATGACTATGCCCGTGCGATCAAGTGTGACCCCGGCTTTGTCGAGGCCTGGTTCAATCTCGCCGGGCTGATGAGCGACGAGGGCCGCGAGGCCTCGGCACGACGGCATCTGCAAAAGGCGATTGCGCTCGATGCCAATTATGCCGATGCGGTGTTCAACCTTGCGAGGCTGGAGTTCGACGCCGGCAACCTGGCCGAGGCGCGCCGCCACTGGGCGCGCTACCTCGAACTCGATGCCAATTCCGAATGGGCGCGCATGGCGACCAAGGGTATTCAGTTCGTCGATTTGCAGCTGGCGCGGATGTCGGCGTCCTGACTGACATGCTTGATTCAAAGGCCATTCGAAAGACAGTTTCAGAAGAACTTCATGCGCGCCTGGGGGCGAAATGGTTCAAGCTGGACACAGCCAAGCTTGTGGTCGTGTCTGCGGACAATCTGACAGACTTCATCATCGAGTTTGATTGCTATGCGGACCGCCGGTACGGCGCTTATGACTGCTCACTTGCGGCCGTGTTCAAATGGAAGAAATTTGCCAAGTCATACAAGGAATTTAGCGCCTGGTATGAGCTTAAAGATCCAAGTTCGGTACAGTTCAAAACTAAAAATTCTGAGCAATTGAACGCACAATTCCTCAGTGTTGCTTTCGACGGGATTGACAGCGGCTTTGTTAGCGGTCGGGGGCCGTTTTGGGTCGCTAATGAACAGAATCTGGACGCGTTCATAGCCCAGTGCGTCGACGATCTGGACGGCAAGGTCGGCAGGTGGATTAAGAGATGGTTCACTTGGCGTTCGGCGCTGGACGTCATGAATGGTAATAAAAGCCTGTGCGGGACGTGGCGAGATCATGCTTACTTTTGCCTGCTGGAACAGGTTCATGGGCGTGAAGCAGCTTGCTCCTGGGTTGGCGGTCTCGATCGGGCAAACTGGCCCGAATATCAGGCAGCCCAAGTCGAGTATCTGCGGTCGCAGGTTTGTAGCGTCGGTGCAGCGCGGCCATAGTCGTCGCGAGCCTAACCCTCTGGAGTTCGAAGCCCGATGCCAACCGCCTTCCTCTTCGACGGGCCCGAAACCGCCCCCATCACCGTCCTGCTCGCCCATGGCGCCGGGGCGCCGATGGACTCGGCCTCGATGACCGCCACGGCAAAAGCACTGGCCGAAGCGGGGTTCGGCGTCGCCCGGTTTGAATTTCACTACATGGCCGCCCGCCGCTACGGCCACCGCAAACCGCCGCCGCGCGCCGAGACGGTGAACCCCGAATACATCAAGGCGATCGCCGACCTCAGGTCGAAGGGCGTGAAGGCGCCGCTCATCATCGGCGGCAAGTCGATGGGCGGGCGTGTCGCCTCGATGATTGCCGACGAGATGTTTTCGAAGGGCGAGATTTCAGGGTTGCTTTGCCTGGGCTATCCTTTCCATCCGCCGGGGAAACCGACGCAGTTGCGCACCAAGCATCTGGCCGCGCTGAAGACGCCAACGTTGATTTTCCAAGGCACACGCGACGAGTTCGGAACCAGGGAAGAGGTCGCGACCTATGATCTTTCCGACCGCATCGAAATCCTTTGGCTGGAAGACGGCGACCACGATTTGAAGCCGCGCAAGAGCATCTCCGGCTTCTCCGCCGCCGATCATCTGAAGACGATGACTGATGCGGTGAAGGTGTGGGCGGACCGGCTCTGATTCCTGTCCGATGAAGATCGCCACCTTCAACATCAACAATATCAACAGCCGGCTGCAAAACGTGCTGGCCTGGCTGGCTGTCGCCAAGCCCGACATCGTCTGCATGCAGGAACTGAAGGCAAGGCAGACGCAGTTTCCGCGCACGGCACTCGCCGCCGCGGGCTATGGCGCGTTGTGGGTGGGACAGCCGACCTGGAACGGCGTCGCCATACTCGCGCGGGGTTCAGAACCCGTTCCGATCCGCGAGGCGCTGCCCGGCGACGAGAGTGACAACCAGGCCCGCTACATCGAGGCAGCGGTCAGCGGCATTGTCATCGGCTGCCTCTATGCGCCCAATGGCAACCCGCAGCCCGGCCCGAAATTCCAGTACAAACTTGCCTGGCACCAACGGCTGAACGCGCATGCGGCGGAACTGTTCGACACTGGCCTGCCGGTGGTGCTGGCCGGCGACTACAACATCGTGCCCGAGCCGCGCGACATCTATCCGACCCGCTCCTATGACGACAATGCGCTGGTGCAGCCGGAAAGCCGCGCCGCTTTCGCAGCACTGCTCGACCAGGGCTGGCTAGATGCGCTGCGCAAGAAGCACCCGAAAGAAACGCTTTACACATTCTGGGATTATCGCCGCAACCGCTGGCCGCGCGACGCCGGCCTGCGGCTCGATCATATATTGCTCTCGAAGAAACTGGCGCGCCGATTGGCCGGGGCAGGCATCGACCGCGAAGTGCGCGGCGAGCCCGGCGCCAGCGACCACGCGCCGGTGTGGGTGGAATTGCGGTGAGGGGCGAGAGAGCCAATCTCGCCCACGAAGGGGGAGATTGGCCATCAACAGAAGGACATCGACAAGCCCGGCGCTGACCGGCATCATTATGGGCGAAACTGATAGCGGCCGGAGGGGGGAGCCCGATGAACAGGTTTGTCGACAGGCTGCTCGCCGCGCTGCTGCTGGCGATCGGCATGCTCTGCCTCACACGCGTGTATTTCGCGCTGGGCGGCGAGGGCGCGGGCGACGCTTTCGCGTCCGCGCGCCTGGCTTTTTTCGGGGCAGCGGGCGTTTTCTCAGCCCTTGCAGCCCTGCTGTTCTGGGCCGGCCTGTTGCCGGGCCGGTCGAAGCCCGGACCAGCCATACCCTTGTTCGGCAGGGGTGCCGAAACGCAACCCGGCAGACGACCACGCCTGCGACAGCTCTTCGCCGTCGTTCCGTTCCTCGCCGTGCTCGCTCTGGTGGTCGACCAGCTCGGCCCCTGGTGGCGACAGCCACAGGACGCCGGCAAAAGCCTGACCGCCGAGCAACCCGCGCTGAGCGCGCCGAAGGGCGAAGACGTCGCCAGCGCACCGGCCCAAGCGCCGGAAGCGCTCGAGCGGCCTGAACAGACGGCTGCGCCTCCGCCGCCGCAAGGTGCAAACCCTGGCGCCAGCGCGAAATCGGCACAGCCGCCGGCTCCTGCTTCGCCATCTGCGGTCGCGCTTGCCCCCTCTGTCTCACCGCCGGAGGCTGCTCCAGCCCCGGCTCCACCGCAGACCGTCGCGCCGCTGCCCCAGGCTCCGCCGCCGCTGCCGACGCAGCCCGATGGCCATCGCGAGCCCGTCGTCTGGCTGGCGGTGGCGCCCGACGGGCAATCGATCATGAGCGCCAGCACCGACCGCACGGTCAAGCTCTGGGATGTCGACGGCAAGCGCCTGATCCGCACCCTCGGCGTCCACAAGGACATGGCGCGGACCGCGCTTTTCCTGCCCGACGGGGCGCGGGCGCTGACGGCGGGCGACGATGGCGAGATCGTGCTGCGCCAGCTCTCCGATGGCGCTGTGCTGCATGTCTTCTCGTCAGGCCAGAACGGCGGCGTCAACAAGCTGGCGATCAGCCCCGACGGCAAACGTGCTGTCAGCGGGCACGACACCGGCAGGGTCATTGTCTGGGATATCGAGAAAGGCTTGGTGCTGCATGTGACGCCGGGGCACGACTGGTCGATCAGCGGGGTCGCCGTCTCGCCCGACGGTACCCGCGCGATCAGCGGCAGCATCGACGGCACGCTGAAGCTATGGGACATCGGCACCGGCAAGCAGCTGCGCAGCTGGCACGGGCACGAGCGTGGCCCCTATGGCGTGGTGTTCATGGCCGATGGGCGCCATCTGATCTCCGGCAGCGGCGATTATACGATCAAGCTCTGGGATCTCGACACCGGCCGCGAAGTCCGCCGCCTCGAGGGCCATTCGGGCACGGTCTATGCGCTGGCGCTGTCGGCCGACGGCAACCGGCTGCTGTCCGGCTCGCTCGACGGTACGGCACGGCTGTGGGACATGGAAACAGGCAGCGAGACCGCCCTGTTCGACAGCCGGTCCGGCCCGGTCTACGCGGTGGCGTTCGCCGCCGACGGCACGGTGCTGACCGGCGGCTACGACCGCACAATTTGGGATTGGCCGGCGGGCGGCGGCGACGGCGTAGTGCTCTTCGCCGGCGCGCCGGAGTGATCAATTTCCTGACCGGAGCTTGAGCACCCCCCTCTGAAGGGTCGCGACCTATACAAAATCGATGTAAGGCCTCTTCGTCGCGCAGGCGCAGGAACACCATGACCGATCTCCACATCGTCGAGGCCTCGATCGAGCAGTTGCGGCAAGCGCTGGAGGACGGCACGGTCACCAGCGTCGAGCTGGTCGGCGCCTGCCTGCGCAGGATTGCGCATTACGACCGCCATGGCATCACCCTCAATGCCGTCCCCGTGCTCAATCCCGAAATGTTCGAGGAGGCGGCCGCGTCCGACCAGCGCCGCAGGAATGGTGCCGAGCTCAGCCCGTTGGACGGCATCCCCTATACCGCCAAGGACAGCTACAAGGTATCGGGCCTGACGGTGGCCTCCGGCTCGCCGGCCTTCGAGCATCTCACGGCGAGCGAGGACGCCTTCACCATTGCGCGGCTGCGGGCCGGCGGCGCGGTGCTGATCGGGCTTACCGACATGCCGCCGATGGCTAATGGTGGCATGCAGCGCGGCGTCTACGGCCGGGCGGAAAGCCCCTACAATGCCGATTACCTGACCGCCGCCTTCGCCTCGGGCTCGTCGAATGGTTCCGGCACCGCGACCGCCGCCAGCTTCGCCGCCTTCGGGCTCGGCGAGGAGACATGGTCGTCGGGCCGGGCGCCGGCGTCGAACAACGCGCTGGTCGCCTACACGCCGTCGCGCGGCGTCATTTCCGTGCGTGGCAACTGGCCGCTGGTGCCGACCATGGACGTGGTGGTGCCGCATACGCGCAGCGTTGCCGACATGCTCGAACTGCTCGACGTGATCGTCGCCGACGACCCGAACACAAGAGGCGATTTCTGGCGCGCGCAGCCCTGGGTGGCGCTGCCGACGAGCTCCGATGTCAGACCGCCACGCTATACCGGCCTCACGCTGGAGGGATCGCTGCAAGGCGTGCGGCTCGGCGTGCCCCGCATGTATATCGGCCGCGACACGGAGGCTGACGTTCCGATCCCGACCCGCGCGTCGGTGCTCGACCTGTGGGAGCAGGCGGCATCGGATTTGCGGCGGCTCGGTGCTGATGTGGTCGAGGTCGATTTCCCCGTCGTCTCCAACTACGAGCGCGACCGGCCGGGCACCAAAAACATGGTCGATCGCGGGCTGGTTCCGGAAGAATTCGCCGAGCGCGAGATATGGGACCTGTGCGTCTTCGCCTGGGACGATTTCCTGCGCGCCAATGCCGATCCGGCCATCCCCGATCTCGCCTCGGTCGACGGCGCAAAGATCTTTCCGCAGCCGCCGGGCACGCTGCCGGACCGCTACGAGGACAGCTTCGATCTAGCGGAGTATGTCGGGCGGGCCAAGCGCGGCGTCACCCCATTGGAGGCCATTCCCGAGCTGGACGCTGGCCTGAAAGGCCTTGAGGCAACGCGGCGGATCGATTTCGAGGACTGGCTGGACGCGCAAGGGCTGGATGCAGTGGTGTTTCCGGCCGTCGCCGATGTCGGGCCGGCCGATGCGGATGTCAACGAGGCCTCCGCCGCGCTTGCGTGGCGCAACGGCACCTGGGTCGCCAACGGCAATCTGGTGCCGCGCCATCTCGGCATTCCGACCGTCACCGTGCCGATGGGCACTATGGCCGATATCGGCATGCCGGTCGGACTGACCTTCGCCGGCAAGGCCTATGAAGATACGAAGCTGCTTCGGCTAGCCGGCGATTTCGAGCGTTTTGGCCAGCGCCGCACCAGCCCGCCGCGCACTCCGGAGCTTCCCGACGATGTCTTTGCCGCCCGGCCTGCCGCCCGCCAGCCCGACGAGGCGCCGCCGCTGACAGTCACGCTTGCCGCTGAGACGCGCCGCGCGGGTGATCAGGACGAGATAACTGTCACACTCGATGTGCATGGCGAGGTCGGAACCGAGACCAGCATGAAAGTCCATGTCAACGGCGAGCCCATTCGCATGCAGCGGACTGACGGGCGCTTTACAGGGCGTGCAGTCGTACCGGCCAGTGAGCATGAGAGAATCCACAGCATCTGGCGCGGCTCTTACGGCTCGATCGTCACCGCCGTCGTGTGTCTTGAGGACGGGCGTGCAGTCGGCGCCTATGCGATGACGGGAGGGATTGGATAGCTAGCCTCCGCGTATTCCCATTCTGGGCTCTCGGGATGGCATCGCCGCAAGTCTAGGGGAAGCTGCGGGATGGTGCCGATCGCGCTGACCCGCATGCCACCGATGATCAATGGCGGCATGCAGCCCGTCTGCGGCCGGCTTTCCAATCTGCGTCAGTCCGGCTTGCAGGGGTCGCTACCGGCGTCGGCTTTGGCCGCCGCTGTCTTGTCGCCCTCCTGCTGCGCCTCGACATCCTGCTGCGAGGTGGCAAGGTTTTTATCCCCACCGGCTTCCTGGTTGGCTAGCGGCATGGTGTTGCCGTCCTTATTGGCAGGGCCGCCC
>NZ_RZSX01000320.1:0-6519 GCF_004023105.1 Mesorhizobium sp. M5C.F.Ca.IN.020.32.2.1
ACCTGATAGCTCCAGCCTGCGTCCGGCATCGATGCGGTCGACCCTGATGCCCGGCCGGTAGTCGATGGTACTGCCGGTATAAAAGGCCTCGCCGCGCAGCGGCTGCGGTTTGGCCTCTTGATCCTTGATGAAGGTCTTCGACAGCGGCGGCTTGTGATAGGGCAGTTCATTCTCGTCGCCGACGAGGATCACGGGTCCGTCGTAACCGTCCTCGCGCAGGCTGGCGGCCGCTTGCACGCCCGCATGACCCGCACCGACAATGACCACACCGTTTTTCATCGCAGCCCCAATTTCCTCATCCCCAATTCTTCGTCCAAGTCTAGGACGTCTCGCCACGTGGCAATTGTCTGACCCCGCCGCAAGACCACCTTTGCGGGTCGCACCCGGAATGGCGGTCCATCAATAGTGCTGTTAATGACGACAAGCTAAAATGCGGCTAAAGTTGACACTTGCAGTTTAGAATAATTCTAAACTGTTGTTTCGATTGGCTTTTCTCTCTGAAATCGGTTGACTTCCGGCGCCTTCATCGCTTTATGGAACCTTGCGTGTCAAGCGCATCCCTTTGATGTCTGGGCCTTGAACCCTTTCGATTGGAGGCATTTCGATGTCTTTCTTCCGCAAACCGCGCTATGCCGCGGCCTGTTTCTCGGCCAATGCCATGGACCTGCCTTGGTGCCGATTGCCTGCCGACGCGCCTTTGGCGCCGGCATTTCACTGAATTCCAAGGAGATGACAATCATGAGAGCGATGATCACGGCACGATATGGCAGGCTCGCCGCGATCGGCGCCACGGCGGCATTGACGGCGGCGATATTCGTGCTGCCGGCCAAGGCGGAAACCGATGCCAAGGCTGTCATCAAGACCTATTCCGACATTGCGCTCGCCAAATATGAGGATTCGCTGACGACGGCGCAGGCGCTCGACAAGGCCGTCGACGCGCTGCTTGCCAAGCCTTCGGTGGAAACGCTGACTGCCGCCCGCGAGGCCTGGAAGGCGTCGCGTGTTCCCTATCAGCAGACCGAAGTCTACCGCTTCGGCAACGCCATCGTCGACGACTGGGAAGGCAAGGTGAACGCCTGGCCGCTGGACGAAGGCCTGATCGACTATGTCGCTGCCGGATACGGCACCGAGTCGGATGCGAATGCGCTCTACACCGCCAATGTGATCGCCAACAAGTCGATTGAGGTCGACGGCAAGAAGATCGACGCCACCAATCTTACTCCGGAGTTCCTCTCCGGCACGTTGCAGGAAGCCGGCGGCATCGAGGCCAATGTGGCGACCGGCTACCACGCTATCGAATTCCTGCTGTGGGGCCAGGACCTGCACGGCACTGGCCCGGGCGCGGGCGAACGGCCCTATACGGACTACGATCTCGCCAACTGCACCAGCGGCAATTGCGATCGTCGGACGCAGTACCTGAAGTCGGCGAGCGACCTTCTGGTTTCCGATCTGCAGGACATGGTCAACGAGTGGAAGGATGGCGGCGCCGCCCGCAAGAGCCTTGTCGATGGCGAGCCGAAAGTAGGCATCTCGACCATCCTCACCGGAATGGGCTCGCTGTCCTATGGCGAACTTGCCGGCGAGCGCATGAAGCTCGGCCTGCTGCTGCACGATCCCGAAGAGGAGCACGACTGCTTCTCCGACAACACCTACGATTCCCATCTCTACGATGCCGTCGGCATTCGTGCCGCCTATCGTGGCAGCTACACGCGCCTCGACGGCACCGTCGTCGAAGGCCCCTCGGTATCCGACATGGTCAAGGAGGCCGATCCGGCGATCGACAAGGAACTGTCGGACAAGCTCGATGTCACCGTCGCCAAGATGGAAGCCATCAAGGCGCGGGCGCTTGGCGGCGAGGCTTATGACCAGCAGATCGCCGAAGGCAACATTGAAGGCAACGCCACAGTCCAGGCGGCGATCGATGCGCTGGTCGACCAGACCAAGTCGATCGAACGCGCCGTCGGCACCCTGAAACTCAATGCCATCGCCTTCGAGGGCTCGGACAGCCTCGATGCTCCAGACAAGGTGTTCCAATAAGGCGTCAAGAGCCTCGAGCACGATCCCGAACCGAAGGTCCGCGTAAAAAGTGGAAAAGCGGTTTTCGGTTCGATTGAGAAAATAAGCCACACGGCGCCGAGCACGCGTCGTCAGCCATACAGAGCAAATAATGCTGATCTGCCATTGCAACATCATCACCGAGAAGGAGATTGAGCAGACGATCGTCGGGCTGCTGGATCAGGATCCCTGGCAACTTATCGTGCCGGCGAAGATCTATCATGCCATGCAGAAGCGTGGTCGCTGTTGCGGCTGCTTCCCAAATGTGGTCGAAACGATCATTCGGGTAACCGAAAATTACCACGCCCGCTCGGAGGCGAGCGGCGTGGATGTCGTTTCACACCTGGATCGCGTCAGAGGCCTGCGCGTCCAATACGGGAGCAGAACCCATGAAAGGCGAACAGCAGATCATAGAGCGGCTTAACGAAGCTCTGTTTCTGGAACTTGGAGCGGTCAATCAGTACTGGGTGCATTTCCGGCTGCTGGAAGACTGGGGCTACGCCAAGCTGGCGAAGAAGGAACGCGCGGAATCGATCGAGGAGATGCACCATGCCGACCGGATCGTGGCCCGCATCATCTTCCTTGAAGGTCATCCGAACCTGCAGTCGGTAGCACCGCTGCGTATCGGACAGAATGTCAAGGAAGTGCTCGAATCCGATCTTGCCGGCGAATATGACGCGCGCACTGCCTACAAACGGTCGCGCGAGATTTGTGACGAAGCAGGCGACTACGTGACGATGAAGCTGTTCGAGGATCTGCTGTCCGACGAGGAAGGTCACATCGACTTCCTCGAGACGCAACTCGACCTGCTCGCCTCGATCGGCGAGGAAAAATATGGCCAGCTCAACGCCGCATCGGCCGACGAAGCGGAATAGGGACATGCGGGAATGCGGCGCCGCTTAGATTTCTTGCGCCGCTTGCGGCGGGCCGAGGGTTGCGGCCTGCCGTCCCAGCAAAACCCGCGATACAGTTGGCTTCGCGGGCTTTCGCTTGCCGTAGTGGTCCCACTTACGGCCTCGGCGATGGCCGGCGCGCCCGAACCGGCGGGCCTCGCCACCAGTCGTACCGATCTGACGCCGAAGGATCTGGCGCGCGTCATCGGAATCACCCGGCCGACCAAGGATTTTTCCAAGCCCGAGCAGTTCGAGCCGATGCAGGGCGGCGCCGGCACGTCACGGAAAGATCCCAACAAGGACGCTTTCTCGCAATCTTCCGCCAATATCACCTTCGAGGAAGAAGGCACCTTCAAGCTCGGCAATGCCCTTTTCCGCAAGAACTGGGTTTCGTCGCCCTCGTCGACGCAGGCGTCGGACGGGCTTGGGCCGCTATTCAACGAGCGGGCGTGCCAGAATTGCCATCTGAAGGACGGTCGCGGTCGTCCGCCGGAAGGCGACAGCGGTACCACGTCGATGTTCCTGCGGCTGGCGCGGCAGGCGAGCACCGATGAGGAGAGAGCAGCGCTGGCCGCCCGCAAGGTGCTCAACTTCCCCGATCCGGTCTACGGCTCGCAATTGCAGGATCTGGCCGTGCCGGGTCTTCGGGGCGAAGGCCGGATGCGTGTCGAATATCAGGAGCAGAAAGTCACGCTGCCGGACGGTACCGTGGTTTGGCTGCGCAAGCCGAGCTATTCGGTCGATGATCTTGCCAACGGGCCGCTCGATCCGCACACGACGCTTTCGCCGCGCATGACGCCACCGATGATCGGCCTCGGCCTGGTCGAGCAGATCGCACCGGCGGACATTCTCGCCCATGCCGATCCGGACGATCGGAACAGTGACGGCATCTCCGGCAAGCCCAACATCGTGCGCGATGGCCAGAGCGGCGAACTGACGCTCGGCCGTTTCGGCTGGAAGGCTCAGACGCCGTCGATCCGTCAGCAAGCGGCGGACGCATTCGCCGGTGACATCGGCATTTCGACGCCGGAAGTGCCAAACCACTGGGGCGATTGCACCGCGGCCGAAAAGACCTGCCTTGCCATGCCCAACGGCGTGCAGGAGCGCCTCGGCCCGGTCGAGGCGCCGCCGCCGGTCATGGACCTCGTCACCTTCTATTCGCAAAACCTCGCCGTGCCGGCGCGGCGCGATCTCGACGAGCCCGATGTGCTGGCCGGCAAGAAGCTGTTCTACGACATGGGCTGCATTTCCTGCCATACGCCGAAATTCGTCACCCGCCGCGGCACGCCCAACAAGGCGCAGGCCTTCCAGCTTATCTGGCCCTATTCCGATTTTCTGCTGCATGACATGGGGCCGGGTCTCGCCGATGGGCAAGCGGTGGGCGAGGCTACCGGCAGCGAATGGCGCACTCCGCCGCTGTGGGGCAGCGGTCTTACCCAGACCGTCAACGGCAACAGCTTCTTCCTGCATGACGGGCGCGCGCGCACCCTGGCCGAGGCGATCCTGTGGCATGGCGGCGAGGGGCAGAAGGCGCGCGACCGCTTTGCCGCCGCCGATGCGGCCGATCGCGACGCACTGGTCAAATTCCTGGAGTCGTTCTGATGTCGAAGCGTCTTGCGCTTGTCCTGGTCCTCCCGCTGGTCCTCGCCGGCGCGTTGCCGGCATCCGCAGCGGCAAAGGCCTCCGACGTGATCCAGCAGGCCATCGACGGCTTTGTCCGCCCGGCTTATGCACGGCTGCATGAGCATGCGGACAGCCTGACCAAGGCGATGCGCAGGCTTTGCGACGCGCCTTCGCAGGATCATCTCGATGCGGCGCGCGCCGAATTCTCCGGCACCGTGGATGCCTGGTCGGTCGTCGAGATCATCCGCATCGGACCGATCACGCAGAACAACCGGCTGGAGCGCATGCTGTTCTGGCCGGACCGCAAGAGCATCGGCCTGAGGCAGGTCCAGGCGGCGCTGTTTAATAAAGATCGCACCGCCGCCGATCCAGCCCAGCTGGCGACAAAGAGCGTCGCCATGCAAGGGCTCGGCGCGCTGGAGTTCGTGCTTTACGGCGATAGCGCCGAGCGGCTCGCCGGTAAGGACGATCCCTTTCGCTGTGCTTACGGCGCGGCCGTCGCTGGCAACATCGAAACGATTGCCGCCGAGGTCAGCGACGCCTGGAACGAGCCCGACGGTTTTGCCGCGCTTTGGGCCAATCCGGGCCCGCAAAACGCGCTCTACCGCGACGGGACCGAAGTGGTGACCGAACTGGTCGGCGTCTTCATCAACGAGCTGGAAATGGTGCGCGACGTGCGCCTAAAGGGCTTTTTGGGCAGCAATCCGCAAGCCGACAAGCCGAAACAGGCGATCTACTGGCGCTCGCAAAACACCGCGCGCTCGTTGACCGGCAATCTTTCGGGCATGGACGCGCTGTTCCAGGCCTCGCAGCTTGGCGAAGCGCTGTCGCCCGACGCGCGCTGGATGGCAGATTCGATCCACATCCAGCTCGTCAACGGGGCCGCCGACGCCACGGCCATCAGAGGTCCGATCGACAAGGCGCTCGCCGACCCGGCGCTGCGCCAGAAGCTCGACCATTTCTCGCTGGTGACATCCAGCCTGTCGACCCTGATCGGCACCAGGCTGACAGCCGAATTCGGCCTGACCGCCGGTTTCTCGTCGCTCGACGGAGACTGAGCATTGCAGACTTTTTGGACAAGATCATGCGGCAAAGAAACCGAGCATCACCCCAAAAGTTGCAGACTTTTTGGACAAGATCATGCTCGAACGGAGATCGCATCCTGAAGACGCCGCTGATCGATCGCCGTGATTTCCTCACGGCCGCCGGGACAGGCTTTGTTGCCGCGATGACGCCGTCCGCATGGGCGAAGACACTTGCGACCGACGCCGTCTTCGCCACCGCTTTCGTCAAGCGTGACGGCAGCTATGGCGCGGCCATCCTGTCCGAGGCCGGCAAGGTCCTGCATGCCATCGACCTTCCCGCCCGCGGTCACGACGTCACCTTCGATCCGGTGTCGAAGCGCTCCGTGGTCTTTGCCAGGCAGCCCGGCACCTTCGCCGTGGTCTTCGACCACACAGGTCGCGACGAACCACGGACCATTGCCAGCGTCAGTGGACGGCATTTCTTCGGTCACGGCGTGTTTTCGACCGACGGTGCGCTGCTCTACGCCACCGAGAACGATTTCGACAATTCCGCCGGTGTGGTCGGTGTCTATGACGCGCGTGCGAAATTCAAGCGCATCAGTGAGTTCCCGACCTACGGCATGGGTTCGCACGAGCTTCTGTTGTTGGGCGACGGCAGGACGATTGCCGTCGCCAATGGCGGTATCGAGACGCATCCGGATTACGGCCGCGCCGAGCTCAACATCGCGACGATGAAGCCATCCTATGTGCTGGTCGACCGCCTGACCGGCGACCTTCTCGAAAAGCACGAACTGCCGCCGGAGCTGCACCAGCTGTCGATCCGTCACATGGCTGCCGATAAATCCGGCACGGTCTGGTTCGGCTGCCAGTACAGGGGGCCGGGCAGCGATCGTCCGCTGCTGGTCGGCCGCGCGGCGCGCGGC
>NZ_RZSX01000321.1:0-6500 GCF_004023105.1 Mesorhizobium sp. M5C.F.Ca.IN.020.32.2.1
GATCATGATCAATACGTCCGAAACGACAAACATGGCGCATTTCATCGATACGTCGACCCACGAGATCACCGACAACGTGCTGGTGGATGCGCGTCCGCGCTTCGTCGAGTTCACCCCCGACGGCAAGCAGGCCTGGGTGACTGCCGAGATCGGCGGCACTGTTTCGGTGATCGACAATCAAACGCGCGAAGTTGTCCAGAAGATCACCTTCGAGATTGCCGGCCTGAGGGCCGAATCGATCCAGCCGGTCGGTGTGCGCATCACCGCCGACGGCAAGAAAGCCTATGTGGCGCTCGGACCGGCCAACCGCGTCGCGGTGATCAACACCCACACATACGAGGTCGAGAAATACGTGCTGGTCGGCCAACGCGTCTGGCAGCTCGCTTTCACTCCGGACCAGAAAACCATCATCTCGACCAACGGCGTGTCGAACGACATCACCTTCATCGACGTGGAGACCGACGAGCCGGTGCAGTCGGTGACCGTCGGCGCGCTGCCATGGGGCGTCGTCGTCTCGCCCAATTGAATCAACTCAATTGTATCAAACAGACAAAAAAACAGCAGAAGGGCAGGAAATCATGCGGAAATTTCGGGCCGTCACTTTCGCTGCGCTGGTCGGCATGGCACTCACGCAGGGCCAGGTATGGGCGCAGGATAATGACGACGACGCAGCCGCCGGTGCGGCCACCAAAACTGACGCCAGCCCCGAAGCCGAGAAGGCAACCCGGGCCAGCAAGGACGTGCCGGAACTTATCCTCGGCAGCAAGGAAGACCAGTTCACCGCCAACCAGAAGGACTTCCAGCTGATTGCCGGCCAGGGCTATCGCTGGAAGATCACCGCGGCGGGCGGGCTGGAGTACAAATTCCATACCGACCTCTTCCGCAATGTGTGGAACAACCAGATCGTGATCAATGACCTCGAGGTGCACATGAACGGCGCACCCGCATGGCTCGAATTCGACGCCGACGGCACCATCCAGGTGCAGTTCACCACCGTGAGGCCCGGCATCTACACATGGTCGGTGCCCGACCTCGCCGACAGAGGCATGAAAGGCACAATCACGATCAAGTAGGATCACCGGAAATCGGGACCTTCGCGATCGGGCCCGGTGCGCTAGACTCCTGGTGCGCTAGGTGCGCTAGACTATCGTCGACGACAAGGAGCCAGCCGCGTGCAGCATGTGAGGACAAGCGGACCAGGAGATGAGGTGGCGGCGCTCGACGTCGTCGGCGTCAGCCATTCCTATGGTCCGAAGCGGGCGCTCAACGACGTCTCATTCTCGATCGCGCCGGCGACCTTCACCGTCCTTCTTGGCCTTAACGGCGCCGGCAAGACAACTCTGTTCTCGCTGATCAGCCATCTTTACGACACGCGCCGCGGATCGATCCGCATCTTCGGTCATGACGTCAGCCGCGCTTCTGGCGAAGCACTCAGGCGTGTCGGCATCGTGTTCCAGGCCCGCACGCTCGACCTCGATCTCAGCGTCCACCAGAACCTCTCCTATCACGCCGCGCTGCATGGCATCGGCGGACGCGAGGCCCGGCAGCGCATTGCCGCGCTGCTCGATACGGTCGACATGCAGGGCCGTCAGCATGACAAGGCACGCAGTCTTTCCGGCGGCCAGATGCGGCGCATCGAGATCGCCAGGGCGCTGCTCCACCGCCCTTCCCTGCTGCTGCTCGACGAGGCGACCGTCGGTCTCGACATCCAGTCGCGTGCGGGCATTCTTGCCACCATCCGCAAGCTCGTCGAAACCGAGGGCATTAGCGTGCTGTGGGCGACGCATCTGATCGACGAGGTTAAAGACGGCGACCATGTCGTCGTGCTGCGGCAGGGCGAACTGGTCGCCAAGGGCAAGGTTGCCGATGTAGTCAGGACGAGCGGCGCCGGTTCGATCCGCGACGCCTTTTCGAGGCTCAGCCGCATCGAGGCAGCCGGCATCGCGGAGATATCGCCATGAGCGCTCCCGCAATGCCCGAGAAAGTCGCCGGCATCATCCCGGTGAAGTTCGAAAAATTCGGCCTGCGCCATTATCTCATTTGCCTCAAAGGCGTCGTCCTGCGGGAGTGCCTGCGCTTCCTGCACCAGCGCGAGCGCTTCATATCCTCGCTTGTTCGGCCGCTCATCTGGCTGTTCATTTTTGCCGCCGGATTCCGGCAGGTGCTCGGCGTATCGATCATCCCACCCTACAAGACCTACGTGCTCTACGAGGTCTACATCACGCCGGGCTTGTGCGGCATGATCCTGCTGTTCTCAGGCATGCAGTCTTCGCTGTCGATGGTTTATGACCGCGAGATGGGCAACATGCGCACCCTTTTGGTCAGCCCCTTCCCGCGCTGGTTCCTGCTGGTGTCGAAGATGCTCGCCGGCGTCTCCGTATCGATTGCGCAGGTCTACGCGTTCCTGATCGTTGCCTGGTTTTGGGGCGTCAAGGCACCGCCGATCGGCTATCTCATGGTGCTGCCGGCGTTGTTCTTGTCGGGCATGATGCTTTGCGCGCTCGGCATGCTTTTGTCGTCGATGGTCAAGCAGCTCGAAAATTTCGCCGGCATCATGAACTTCGTCATCTTTCCCGGCTATTTCGCCTCTCCGGCGCTCTATCCATTGTGGCGCATCCAGGAGGCGAGCCCGCTGCTCTACAAAATCTGCCTCGCCAACCCGTTCACTTATGCGGTCGAGTTGATCCGCTTCGCCTTCTACGGGCAGGTTAACTGGCTGTCGCTGGGCGTCGTTGCCGGCTGCACGCTGCTGTTCCTTGCCGCCGCAATCATCGCCTACGACCCTTCGCGCGGCCTGATGACCCGCAAACAGGACACGGGAGGAAATGCCTGATGGCACGAATGAGCCTTGTTCGCAGCCTGGCTGTGGTTGCCATGCTCGCGCCGGGCGTGAACGCCATGGCGGCGAACATCGATCCGGACTGGCCTTGCATACAGCGCAAGGTACCACAACTCTCGCTCGGCCAGATCTGGAACGGGCCGGAGCTGCCGCCAGCGGCGAAGGACTTGTCGAAAGACCCCGGTATCTCCGCCCTGGTCGAGGAGGTAGCAGTCCGGCGGATGCCGATTGCCGAAGCCCAAAAGAAGATCAAGGATTTCGCCGCCTCGCTGCCGGCCGAGCAGCTTGCGCCGAAAATGGCGATGCTGGTGCAAGGCATGTTCGATCACATGGACGCCGAGCGTTCTCACGTGATCTCAGGCATTGCCCGTTACGCCCACAAGCAGCTCGAAATGGCCGCCGCGTTGCGCAAGGAAGCGTCCGACGTCGATGCGTTGCGGGCAAAGCCCGATGCAGATCCCAACGAGATCGAACGGCGAACCGAACAGCTGAAATTCGCAACGCGAATTTTCAACGAACGCGTACAATCACTGACTTACGTCTGTGAAGTGCCGACGATCATCGAGCAGCGGCTTTATCAATTGTCCAAGACGGTCTCGGAAACACTCGCCGTGAAGAAGTAGAACCTCATTCGACCTTCGCGGCGGCTCTCACGATCCTCGGCCGGGCAGCACGCGCCAGCGCTGAACGAAATAACCAGGATGCGTCTCGATCCACTGGGCGACCAGCGGCTGCGCCTGCATGAAGGCGGTCCCGGGATTCATCGCCAGGCCGTCCACCATCTGTTCGCGTTGTTCACAGGTCTGCGGCACATCCGTCAGGCAGACCATCATTACGAGCGTGTAAAGCATTGCCCCTTGTCCCCATCGAATTCCCGAACCCCATGCCCGGGAGGTTTCTGAGATACCGACCAGTCTGCAGGGGTCGCACATACAGATCGCTTACGGGTGTGAAAGGACGTGGCCCCTGCTCTTTCGCACTGCAACATAACATGCCGCTTATCTAACGCCAACGCTCGCCGAGGCGTTCTCCAGAGCAAATCACTTCAGGTTGGCGCTGCCTCAATGTGGCGCCGACGTTTCCAGGGCCGATGATTCCGACCTTCACGGCATGTCGTCGATGTCGTCAGACCGGCAGCCCGTTCTGCTTACGCAGGCTCCTTTCGAATGCGAATGCGGGGCGAAACGGCGCAGGAACTGACCTGGCGCGCCATTTTTTCCCGCCGCATAGCGCCTTCTCGGAGGGCGTCAGTTATGACCGCCTCTGGTGCCCGCACCGGCCAACTCGGCCGTCCAGCGCCGGAATAGCGCGCTGGCATTGACGCCTCCGAAGCCGAAGCCGTTGGAGATCGCGTAATCCATTCCCATCGGGCGGGCTTGGTTTGCGACGAAGTCGATCCCGTCGCCGGCTGGATCCGGCGCGCTCAAATTGAGTGTCGGCGGTGCCACCTGATCCCTGAGCGCCAGGATTGTGAAGATCGCTCCAAGCCCGCCGGCGGCTCCGAGCAGGTGTCCGGTCGCCGACTTCGTTCCGCTGACAGCGATGGCGGAATCTACGCCGAAGAGTGTTCTGATCGCCGCGATTTCCCCGAGGTCACCGACCGGGGTGGAGGTCGCGTGCGCATTGAGGTGGCGGACCTCACCCGGCGAGATGCCGGCTTGGGCGATCGCGATCTCCATAGCCCGCCGCGCCCCGTCGCCGTCCTCGGGACCGGAGGTGACGTGATGAGCATCCGCCGTCGTGCCGTAGCCGACGAGCTCGGCGAGCGGTTTCGCACCGCGCGCAAGCGCGTGGCTCAATTCCTCGATCACCAGAATGCCGGCTCCTTCGCCCATGACGAAGCCGTCACGCAACATGTCGAACGGACGGGAGGCCTGATCAGGACGGTGATTAAAGGAGGTCGAAAGAGAGCGAGCCGCGGCAAAACCACCGAGGCTGACGATATTCATGCATGCTTCCGTCCCGCCGCACACCGCGATGTCGGCTTCATTGGCGCGGATAAGACGAGCCGCATCGCCGATCGCCTGGATGCCGGCCGCACACGCCGTCACCGGTGCGCCGAGTGGCCCCTTGAAGCCATGGCGGATCGAGATGTGGCCCGCCGCGAGGTTCACCAGGAAGGACGGTACCGTAAACGGCGATAGACGGCGGACGCCGCGCCGGTCGACCGTGCGCACCGCCTCGGTTATGGCGGGGGACCCGCCGACGCCCGAGGCGATGATCGTGGCCGTACGCAGGCGATCCGCTTCCGAGGCGGGTGCCCATCCTGCTTGGGCGAGTGCCTCTTGTGCAGCGGCGAGTCCAAAGAGAATGAACCGGTCTACCTTGCGCTGGTCCTTTGGCGGCAGGACGGCATCCGGATCGAAACCAGCGTCCGGATCGTCTTCCAGCGACGGGACCACCCCGCCGATCTTCGCCGGCAGGTCTCCCACCACATCGTCCGGAAGCCTGCGGATGCCCGAGCGGCCGGCCAGGAGGCGCGACCAGGACGCTTCGACATCGGCAGCAAGGGGCGTGACCGCTCCCATGCCTGTAACAACGATCCGTCGCATCTATTCTCCTGTCGATTTGGCTGCGCCGCCAGCGCTGCTCATGCCGCTCAAGCGCCGGCTGCTTCACGAACCTGTTCGGTCGCCGCGTCCAGAAAGGCTTGGGCGAGGTGCGGGTCATTGACGACGCGCGATAGCGTCAGCGCACCGACCATCGTCGAGAGAATGGCCATGGCCTTTCCATCGGACTCCTCACCATTGGCCTCGGCAATGAAACGGCCGAGGATTTCGAGATGCTCCCTGATCCCGGCTTCGAACGACGCTTTCACTTCGCTGCCCTGTCTGGCGGCATCCGAACCGAGCGCGACAATCGGGCAGCCGTCCATCTTTTCTCCGCGATGGTCCATACTGAGGTAGAACGCGATCACCGCGCCAAGCGGATTCTCGGATTTTGCCGCAGTCGCGGCCGACCACCGGAGTGTGGCGCTCTTCATCGCCCGCCTGGACGCCTGCGCCGCCAGATCGTCCTTGGACGCGAACTGCTTGTAAAACGCGCCCTGGGTCAGCCCCGCAGCCTCCATCAGGTCCTTAAGGCCGATGCCGTCAAACCCGCGCTCCCGAAAAAGCCGGCTTGCCACATTGATCACGGTTTCGCGGTTTTCCGCAGCCTGAATGCGACTCACGCGCATGGTCGACCTCCTAAATTAGCTTGCGATCGACATCTATAGCAGATATAGAGTGCGAACGCAATCCAATTTAGCTGCGCACGGTGCCGACGATCACGCCATCGAAAGTTTGGAGGAGAGGTCAAATGCTCTACAGTTATTTTGTCGAGAAATCGATCCGGCAAAGCTTCGATCACGTCAACAAACATCGCTGGGATGAGGCGGTGAAAGCACTCGTGCCGCATGTTCATCATCGCGTATCCGGCGCCCACGCGCTTGGTGGTGAGCGGCACGACAAAGAAGCCGTGCGCCGCTGGTTTGAGCGCCTCGGCCGCGTCCTCCCCAATCTCCATCTCACGGTCAACCACATCTGGGTGAAGGGCTGGCCGTGGCGTACCACCGTGTTCGCCCAATGGGACGGCACCGCAACGCTGCTCAACGGCGACGCCTCGTACGTCAACCGTGGTCTCCACGTGTTCACGCTGCGGTGGGGCAGAGTTTATGCAC
>NZ_RZSX01000322.1:0-6498 GCF_004023105.1 Mesorhizobium sp. M5C.F.Ca.IN.020.32.2.1
GACTCAAGGGCAGCGTCAATTCGGTCCGCGGCAAATACGAGGCGCTGATGGTCGAGGCCGTCGCCCGTGTCAAGCGCGGCGAGCCGGTATTCTTTTATGCCTGGAGCCCTTCGTGGATGAACAAGGCTCTGGTGCCCGGCAAGGATGTCGTCTGGTTGCCGACGCCCTTCGATGCCTTGCCGGAATCGGTCCCGAACAAGGGCTCTGCCCTGGTGCCAGGCGTCAGCGGTTGCGCTGGCGGTGCTGATCCATGCCGCATGGCCATGGCGGCATGGAACTGGAACGCCGTCGCCAACCGGAAGTTCATTGCAGCCAATCCGGCCGTCAAGAAGCTCGTAGAGCAGATGTCGTTCCCGCTGGCCGACTGGTCGACCTGGGAACAAACGATCAGTGAAAAGGGCGGCAGCGACAGCAACATCAAGAAGCTGGCGCAGGGATGGATCGAAGCCCATCAGGAACAGTTCAACGCCTGGGTTGACCGTGCCAAAATTGCAAGCTGATCACAACGGCGCTCGATACGAGGCAGCCGCGCCAGCTTGGCACGACGCCGGGGTTTGACGATGCAAGGAATGCCCCGCCGTCGCAAGCCGTCGGGGCAATTCGATTTTGCCATACTGCAAAATGCGGAGCTTTCGCTATTGAGTTCCTTGAGCCAGTTTCGAGACGGTCCAAGACAGCGAATTGGCGTGTGGGGCTTACATCTGCGTTATTGCGCTGAAACGATGTCCGGCACGGCTCGCCGCGATTCCGGGAACTCCGCCTTCCCTTTCCAACCGCCGAAAGGCTGCGCCTTCGGCCCGCGCTGTGCGTTCCGCCACGATGCCTGCGTTGTCCAGCCCCCGCTTGTCGGCGGGAACGGCCATCGTGCTGCTTGCGCATTGCCGGAAACCAGCCGCAAACGGTTCCATATACGCGAGGTTGCCAGCATCGAGACGCCAGTATGAGCGGCGTGCTGCGGGAGCGCCCGCTGCTCCGGACCAGCGACCTTTCCAAACACTATCACGTCGGCCGCTCGATCTTCCCGGCGCAGCGCCGGACGGTCCAGGCGGTCGACACGGTATCGCTCGATATCTGGCCCGGGGAAACGCTTGGCATCGTCGGGGAGTCCGGTTGCGGTAAATCCACTCTCGGCCGATGCCTGGTGCGCCTGACCGACATCACCTCCGGTTCGCTCGAGTTCGAGGGCCGCGACATTACCGACGCGTCCCAGCGCCAACTCCGTCCGTTGCGGCGGCAGATGCAGATTGTCTTTCAGGATCCGAGCGCCTCGCTCAATCCGCGCCGGCGCGTCGGCGATCTGCTGGCCGACCCGTTCCGCATCCATGAGCGCCTCTCGGCATCCGAAATGGCGGACCGCGTCGCCGAGCTTCTGCGCCGGGTTGAATTGTCCCCCGAGCACGCGTCGCGCTATCCCCACGAATTCTCGGGCGGCCAGCGCCAGCGTATCGGCATTGCTCGCGCGCTGGCGCTCCGGCCACGGTTGATCGTGGCCGACGAGCCGGTCTCGGCGCTCGACGTTTCGATCCAGGCCCAGATCGTCAATCTGCTCGCCGATCTGCGCGCGGAGTTCAACCTGACCTATGTATTCATCGCCCATGACCTCTCCGTGGTGCGTCAGATTTCGACGCGAGTGGCCGTCATGTATCTGGGATCGATCGTGGAAAGCGGGCCGACCGATCTGGTCTTTGCGGCACCCAAGCACCACTACACTGCGGCACTCCGTTCCGCGGTGCCGATACCTAGTGTCGATCGGGCGCGGTGTGGGCGGCTCGTCCTGAAGGGTGACCTGCCGAGCCCTATGAACCCACCCTCCGGGTGCCGGTTCCACACCCGTTGCCCGGCTTCTACCTCGACGTGCCGCAACGAGCGGCCGCTTCTGCAGAGCACGGGAGACGGTCGCCTGGTTGCTTGCCACCATCCAGGGGGCGGGTAAGGCGCGGGATCTCGTCGGGAAAACAGGTGGAAGGCTGGGAACCCCGAAGAGTCCGACGGCGATTGTGTTTGAGGAACAAATTGTCCCTCAAAAACAACCGACTGGGAGTGATTTTTGCCCGTCCGGACGTATCCGCAAGCACGCTATAGCGCCACGTAACCCACTGATTTAGAATAAATCCGGGAGAACGGCGGGCGAACCGAGCAGTGGCTCGGCGAGAGAAGGAGGCTTGCGATGATCCGGCACTATCTTCGTGTCATGGGTGGAAGCCGTCTCGCGGTGGATGTCGGAGGGGATCCCTCCAGTCCCGCCCTATTGCTGCTGCACGGCTTTCCCAGTTCAGCGCGCACGTTCCGGCGTCTGGCCCCGATGCTCCTCGACGACCTGTTCGTCATCGCTCCCGATCTTCCGGGGTTCGGGGAGTCCGATGTCCTCGCCTCGACCTCCTTCGAAGCAATGGGGAAGGCAATCCTCGAAGTCCTCGACCACTTCTCCGTCGGTCCCCGCTTCATCTATCTTCACGATTTCGGCGCACCAGTCGGCTTTCATGTCGCGATGTATGCGCCCGCGCTGGTGACGGGTCTGATCATCCAGAATGCCAATGCTCATACCAGTGGGTTCGGCCGCCAATGGGCAGATACCATCGCCTATTGGTCGAACCCCACCGCGGAGAATGAGGCCGCCGCCACCGCTCATCTGACCTGGGAAGGGATGCGGTATCAGTATGTCGGGGGCCTGCCCGACGATATTGCAAAGTCCATCGCTGCCGAAAACTGGAATGAGGACTGGCGCGTGATGAGCCTGCCGGGACGGCTCAAGGCACAACGTGCCCTCGTGGCGGACTATGGAAACTATGTGCGCCGCTTCGCAGAGATCCAGAGCTATCTGCAAACCTCCCAGCCGCCTGCACTGATGGTGTGGGGTCGCCATGACCCCTTCTTCGAACTCGCCGAAACCATGAGTTGGATCGAGGCGCTTCCCCGTATGGACGCCCATATCCTCGACGCCGGTCATCTCCTGCTCGAAACCCGTGCGGAAGCGGCAGCTCACCTGATCCTTGATTTCATCAACAGGGAAAAGGGCCGGTCCAGGTGAATGGGTCACGGTGTCGGATTTGACCGCCGTCAGCAAATTTATTTGTTATTGGTTTCAATACTAAGCAGGCGCGGCAATGCCGAGAGCTACGGCCATGACATCAGCAAGGCCACGGCCGGCGCTGCCGTCGACGTCGAGGCGCGGATTGTAGATGGCGACCTCGAGCCCGACCGCCTTTCCGCTCGCCAGGATGATCCGGAGCGCCGCCGACAGTTCGTCCCACGACAGCCCGCCCGGTACGCGGAAATCGACCGCCGGCATAATCGCATCGTCGAGACAATCGGCGTCGAGATGGATGAAGAAGCCGTCG
This sequence comes from Mesorhizobium sp. M5C.F.Ca.IN.020.32.2.1, assembly GCF_004023105.1. Lineage (NCBI taxonomy): Bacteria > Pseudomonadati > Pseudomonadota > Alphaproteobacteria > Hyphomicrobiales > Phyllobacteriaceae > Mesorhizobium > Mesorhizobium sp. M5C.F.Ca.IN.020.32.2.1. The sequence goes on from NZ_RZSX01000322.1 coordinate 3,339, forward strand.
AGTTCCGCCCGCGTCAGGTGGCCAACGGCCGCCCGGGCGGCGGCTTCGACGCCCAGGCGGCGGATGGCGTGCAGATCGTAGGCCATGAGCTCCGCTGGCAAAGGCTGGCTGCCGAATTCGGCCTGGTCTTTGTGGTCGCGAAATGCGAGGGCGACAGCGTCCTCGGGACGCACCAACGGGCGGCGACCCTCCAGGTCGGTCAGCAGCGCCGGCCCGTAGCCGGTGACGAAGGCCAGGTCCATGGACGCGCCTTCGCCATTCGGCTCGGCCTCGGGCTGGAAGAAGTCGGCGTGGCCGTCGATGAAGAACAGGCCGTAGCGGCCGCGCCGGCGCAGCGCGAGCATCGGGCCCAGCACGATCGTACAGTCGCCGCCCAGCACCACCGGGAATTCGCGCGCATCCAGCACCTCCTCCACGGCGTCGGCGAGCTTGGGCGACCACGCCGCGATCGCGTTGGCATTCAGCGTCAGAGTGGCAGGGTCGGGCTTCGGGTCTTTCGGCGGGACGGCCAGTCGCCCGGCATGGCGCGCATGGATGCGGTCGGCGAGGCCCAGTTCCAGCAGCCGACCGGGCAGGCCCTCGACGCCGTCGGTCGCGAGACCCAGCGAAGAAGGCGCTTCAAGGATGGCATAGGGTCGGGTCGGCATCAGATGCTCCAGATATGGCGAATAAGAACCGGCGCAATGCCGGCGGTCTCTGCCACTGAGCGCTGCGGGCCGAGGCTGCCCGTCTAACGGCCACATAAGCAATGCTTTTGCGGCCAAAACTCACCTCGCAGCCGACGTAGCCTCGGTACGCAACACCTCTCGGTACGCTTCAGGCCGCCACGCTCTTCGACGTTGTCTCCAGCACCGCTGACGGTATTTTTCTCGTCAATTCGATCGCGTTGTTTTCGCCGGAAGTCGCACCACGCGGGCAATTGATACCGAAACTGGACAAAGCCTAGGACAATTCAACCCGCCCAATTCCCTTTTGAAGTCAAAACCGCAAATTCTGTCCTTGGAAGACAGGTCTTGGTGCGTCGACGTGGTGTTGCTGCAGCAGAGGCCCTAGCGCGAGTTACGCCGTGCTGAAGTCAACTGTCGTCTATCAGGCTGGAAACAGAAATGCGGCAGCGGGATCGAAAAAAATCTGCTGTCTGCTCGAGGCGATGCCTTCCTGTGCTTCCGCCATGTCGGATGTCGGCCTGACGTCGATCTCCTGACCGGCGGCCGTTCGCGCGATGACACGTCGCCGCTCGCCGAAGAAAGCGGTGTCGACGAATTCGACCGCAAGCCCGGCAGTGGCCGGGCCGGGTCTCAGCCGAAACGCTTCCGGCCGCACCATCAGCCTGGTCTTCTGGCCATGGCTGAAGTCCTGATCGATCCTGACGCCCGAGACAACCGAGCCATCGGCCAGGCGGATCGTGGCGGAGCCGTTGATGGTTTCAAGATGCTCGGCTGGCAGGAAATTGGAATTTCCGATGAAGCTGGCCACGAATTCGCTCGCCGGTCTCAGATAGAGGTCCTCACCGGTGCCGATCTGCTCGATGCGCCCTTCCCGAAACAGGGCGATGCGATCCGAAAGATGCAGGGCCTCGTCCTGATCGTGGGTGACGTAAAGGATCGTTACGCCGGTTTCGCGATGGATGCGTCGTATCTCGGCCTGGATTTCCTCGCGCAGCTTCTTGTCGAGCGCCGAAAGCGGCTCGTCCATCAGAAGGATCGGCGGATCGTAGGCCAGCGCCCGGGCAAGCGCCACGCGCTGCTGCTGGCCGCCGGAAAGCTGCGACGGCAGTTTCTTCTCGTGGCCCTTCAGCCCGACGCGCTCGATCATCTCGCCGACACGTCGTTTGATCTCTGCCGATGATTTCTTGCGCACCTTGAGCGGGAAGGCGATGTTGGCCTCGACCGACATATGCGGGAACAGCGCGTAACCCTGGAAAACCATGCCGGCCGCACGCTGTTCGGCCGGCCGCTCGGTGATGTCGACGCCGTCGCTGTAAAGGCGACCGTCGGTCGGCTGCACGAAACCGGCAAGGATCATCAGGAAGGTGGTCTTGCCTGAACCGGAAGGCCCGAGGAGGGTCAGGAACTCACCGCGGCCGATATCGAGCGTCAGATCGTCCAGTGCACGGAACGAGCCGAAGCTCTTGCCGATCCCGATTGCCTTGATCTCTGCGGCCCGGCCGGGTTGCTGCATCCTGCCTTTGTCCTCAATGCTGATTGAAATCGTAGGCAGGGCGGCGGCTCACCGCAACCGAATAGTTTTCGCCTGACCGGCAAATTTGATTCATCTATGGTGAGGTGTAGTGCCAAATCTCTCCCCTCGAGGGGGAGATGTCGCCGAAGGCGACAGAGGGGATCGCTGCGCGTGAGCGCCAACTTCCTCTTTCTTTGAAAGCCAGACCGGGCCGAGCCCAGCCGAAGCGACCCCTCTGGCCGCTCCGCGGCCATCTCCCCCTCGAGGGGGGAGATTAACGCTGGTTCTCCGACAGCTTCGACCGCAACCATCCACTGAATACATCCAGCACCGGGTGGCTCGCCTTGGCATGCTCTGAGACGAAGAAGTACGACCGCGGCGAACTGATCGCGATGTCGAAGGGGCGCACCAGTCGGCCTTCGCTCAGCGCCCGGCGGCTGGTCAACTCGTCGCCCATGGCGATGCCCTGGCCGGCGATCGCCGCCGAAAAGACCAGGTTCATGTCGGAAAAGAAGATGCCGCCCTCGATGTCCGGATTCTCGACCTTCGATAGCGCCAGCCACCGCGCCCAGTCCTCGGTGTCGCCGAGATGCAGCAGATTGGCGCGCAGCACGTCCGCCGGCTTGGAAAAGCCGCCGACTTTGTTGAGCAGCGTCGGGCTGCACAGCGGCGTAAACGAGATTTCGCACAATAGCTCGACCGCGCGGTTCGGCCAGTTGCCGACGCCGAAGGCGATGAAGGCGTCGGCTTCGGCATTGCTGACGTCGTCCAGCCGCCGCGGCGTCAGGATGCGCAGCGCGACATCGGGGTACATCTGCCGGAATTCGCCAATGTGAGTGCACAGGAACAGCGAGGCGAAACCCGGTGTGCAGCTGACGCTGAACGAGCCGCCGACGCCGGTGCCGGCGTGGCGAGTCACTGCGTCGCCCAGCACAGTCAGCGCCTTGCGCCCGTCGCTGGCATAGCGCTGGCCGCGCGG
>NZ_RZSX01000323.1:0-6488 GCF_004023105.1 Mesorhizobium sp. M5C.F.Ca.IN.020.32.2.1
TCGCAAAGGTCGCGTCGGCAGCGTCGAGCGGATCAAGCGGCGTGTCGAGCGCGATCACGAGCAGACCGGCGTCACGCGCCTTCTTCACCGCCGGGACAATGCCCTTGGTGTCCGACGCGGTGATCAGGATGCCCTTGGCGCCGTCGGCGATACAGCTTTCGATCGCCGCCACCTGGCTCTCGCTGTCGCCGTCGATCTTGCCGGCGTAAGCCTTAAGTTCGACGCCAAGTTCTTTGGCTTTCGCGGTCGCACCTTCCTTCATCTTGACGAAGAACGGGTTGGTGTCGGTCTTGGTGATCAGGCAGGCGCCGACATCGGCGGCGGACGCAGCCGAGGTGAACGCCATCAGACCCAGTCCGGCCGCGGCGAACACGGTGGACTTCAATAGTGCTGTCTTGGTCACGATTTTCCTCCCAGTGGAACCATTTCGGATGCCGGCCAACCGGCACCTGCACAAAGCATCCAGCGACTTCTCCCAGCGTGGACGCCTGCCCCAACAGAATACCAGACCGAGCTCTCTGTCAATAATTAAATCACTCTTATTTATTATTGACAGCGCTGCGTCGTTCACCCATTCTGGCCCAAAAGCGTTGAGGGAAACGACGGGAGGAACAGGGGTGGAGACCGGCACTACAAGGCACGGTTCGCCCGAGGCAGCCGAAAGCCGCATTCACCGCGGCACCAACCAGAGCGGCATGCGGGACCACAATGAGCGGCTGGTGCTGTCGCTGGTGCGTCAGCACGGCAGCCTGGCCAAGTCCGACATTGCGCGCATGACCGGACTTTCCGCCCAGACGGTTTCGGTCATCATGCGTGAGCTCGAGGAGGACAACCTCCTTGTCCGTCAGGCGCCGTTGCGCGGCAAGATCGGCCAACCTTCCATTCCGATGGCGCTCAATCCCGATGGTGCCTATTTCATCGGCTTGAAGATCGGCCGTCGCAGCGCCGAACTCGTGCTGATCGATTTTCTCGGCAACGTGCGCTCGATGCTGCAGCATTCCTACCGCTATCCGGCACCGCGCGAGACGGTCGAATTCGTCACCTCCGGCATGAAGACGATGCGCGGCGATCTCACCCCGGCGCAGGACAAGCGCATTGCCGGACTTGGCATCGCCATGCCGTTCGAATTGTGGAACTGGGCCGATACGGCAGGTGCGCCGCGCGACATCATGGACGAATGGCGCCACCGCGACATCCGCGCCGACATTCAGGCGCAGTGCGAATTCCCGGTCTACCTGCAGAATGACGCCACCTCGGCTTGCGGCGCCGAACTGGTGTTCGGCCGGGCGGGCGCGGCGCGCGACTTCGTCTATTTCTATATTGGTGCCTTCGCCGGCGGCGGCATCGTGCTGAACGGTCACCTTTTCGGCGGACCGACCGGCAATGCCGGCGCGCTGGGTTCGATGCCGGTGCCCGGACCGGACGGCAAGCCGGCCCAATTGATCGACGTGGCGTCGATTGCCATGCTGGAAAAGGCGCTTAACGCACGCGGTATCGAGGCCTCGCACCTGTGGACGTCACCGGAGGATTGGGGTGAGATCGGCGTCGAGCTCGACGACTGGATCGCCTGCGCTTCGCAGGCGCTCGCCTATGCCATTGTGGCGGCGTCATCGGTTATCGATTTCGAGGCAGCGGTAGTCGACGGATGGATGCCGAAGGCCGTGCGGCGCCGGCTCGTCGATGCCGTTGTTGAAGCTATCGGCAAGATCGATGGTGAAGGCCTGAAGCTTCCGGCCATTCGCGAGGGGACTGTCGGCATTCATGCACGTGCCCTGGGCGGCGCCAGCCTGCCGCTTTCCGAGCGCTTCCTTATCGGCTCGACTATGATTTCCAGGAGTGCCTGAGCGTGCTGATCGGAATCCCGGTGCTGCTCGGTCCGGAGCTTCTGGCGACGCTGCGTGCCATGGGTCATGGCGACGAGATCGCCCTTGTAGACGGAAACTACCCGGCGAAAGAGCAGGCACACCGGCTCATCCGCGCCGACGGTCATCATCTTGTTCCGATGCTCGACGCCGTCCTCAGCGTGTTGCCTGTCGATGACGCAGTGCCGGAGGCGCTGTTTCGCGCGTCGGTCAAAGGTAATCCCCTCCTCGCCGATCCCGTTCATCACGAGATGGAGGCGATCTGCGCCAAGCGTGCTCCGGGCCGCAAGGTGGTTGCGCTTGCCGGCGCCGACTTCTATCAACGGGTTAGGTCCGCGCACGCGATCGTTGCGACAAGCGAGCCGCGGCTCTACGCCAACATCATCATCCGCAAGGGTGTGATCTATCCGCCGGAGACCAGGAAGCCATGATCCTCTGTTGCGGCGAAGCGCTGATCGACATGCTGCCACGCACCACGACGGAGGGCGAGCCGGCCTTTGCCCCCTATGTCGGCGGCGCGGTGTTCAATACCGCTATTGCGCTTGGCCGGCTGGGAGCACCCGCCGGTTTCTTTTCCGGCCTGTCGTCGGATCTATTCGGCGGCCAGTTCAGGGACGCGCTCGGGGCAAGCAAGGTCAGTTCCACCTATGCGCACACATCGCCCCGGCCGACCACGCTTGCTTTCGTGCGGCTGGACAACGGCCAGGCGACCTACACGTTCTACGATGAAAACACAGCCGGACGCATGCTGACCATCGACGATCTGCCGAAACTCGGCAGCGAGATCGAAGCCATGCTGTTCGGCGCCATCAGCCTGATCTCGGAGCCGGCCGGATCAGCCTACGAGGAATTCATGCGGCGCGAGCACAGCCACCGCGCCATGATGCTCGACCCCAACATTCGGCCGAATTTCATACCGGACAAGGCCAAGCATCTCAGGCGCATCCGCTCGATGATGGGGATGGCCGACATCGTGAAGCTGTCGGACGAGGACCTCAACTGGTTCGGCGAAGCCGGCTCGCACGAGGACGTCGTCCGCAACTGGCTGGATCGCGGCCCGACGCTGATCGTCGTGACCCATGGCAGCGAAGGCGCCGTCGGCTACACCAGGGATCACAAGGTCACGGTCGTGCCTGACAAGGTCGAGGTGGTCGATACTGTCGGCGCCGGCGACACGTTCAACGCCGGCATCCTGGCCTCGCTGCACGAGCAAGGCCTGCTGTCGAAGGAGGCAATCGCCAATCTGGCGGAAAACGCCATCCACAAGGCGCTGGCGCTTGGCGCCAAGGCTGCGGCGGTAACCGTGTCGCGGGCCGGTGCCAATCCGCCCTGGCGGTATGAAATCGCCTGACCGGATCAGATCCTTCGGAAGGTATTGCGCCGATCGATCACTTTATGTTTCGCCTCACCGGATAGGACGCGATGCAAAGGGTTGGACCTGCCCGACGAAGCCCGGATTTCCGGCGTCTTACAAAGACACACCGGCAATCGCGGGTAACAGGCTGCGACACTTGAGCAATTCGCGGTTTTGCCCATGCGGCTTTCTCGGCCGCGCCAAGTCTGATACCAGCGGCCCGTTATCTGGCTAGTACCGTTTGAGGCCGACATGCAGTTCATCGATCTAGGCGCGCAGCGCGAACGAATCCGCGACAGGCTGAAAGTAGCGATCGACCGCGTCGTCGACGAGGGGCGCTATATTCTCGGCCCCCAAGTCACCGAATTCGAAAACAAGCTTGCCGCCTATATCGGCACCAAGCATGTGGTAGCCTGCGCCAACGGCACTGACGCACTGTTGCTGCCGCTGTTTGCGGCCGGCATCGGCCCAGGTGACGCGGTGTTCGTGCCGAGCTTCACCTTCGCCGCCACGGCGGAAGTGGTGGCGCTGGCCAAGGCTGAGCCGGTTTTCGTCGATGTCGATCCCCAGACCTACAACATCGACATCGCCAGTCTCGAGGCGGCCATCGCCATGATCAAGGCGGAAGGCCGGCTGAAGCCAAGGGCGATCATTCCCGTCGACCTGTTCGGGCTCGCTGCTGACTACGAGGCGATCATGGCGATCGCCAACCGCGAAGGGCTGATGGTGATCGAAGATGCCGCGCAGGCGATCGGCGGCTCGATCGACGGCAAAATGTGCGGTTCGTTCGGCGCGGTCGGCTCGACCAGCTTCTACCCGGCAAAACCGCTCGGCTGCTACGGCGACGGCGGCGCGATGTTCACCAATGACGATGCGCTGGCGGAGCAACTTCGCTCGTTCGCCTTCCACGGCAAGGGCGAAACCCAATATGACAATGTCCGCGTCGGAATCAATTCGCGGCTCGATACGCTGCAGGCGGCGATCCTGATCGAGAAGCTGGCCATTCTCGAAGATGAGATGGTTGCCAGGCAAGCGGTCGCCAATCGGTATGCCAAAGGCCTCGGCGACATCGTCAAGACGGCGCGCAACCTGGAAGGTGGCCGTTCGGCCTGGGCGCAATATGCCATCGAGACGCCGAAGCGCGACGGGCTGAAGGCGCATCTCGGGGACAAGGGCATCCCGTCGGTCATCTATTACGTGAAGCCCTTGCACAGCCAGATCGCCTACCGCGACTATCCGCGCACGCCGACGGGTCTATCCGTTTCGGAGGAGCTGCCGAGGCGCATCCTCTGCCTGCCCATGCACCCCTATCTGGGCGAGGCCGACCAGGACCGGATCATCGAGACGATCCGCAACTATATCGGCTCGAATTCGGCGCAAATCGCCGCCGCGTAGACGGTCGTTAGACGGGTCTGGACTCCGCAGGCTTGCCGCTAGCGATGAAATGCGGATTGGCGAAGTCCTCGTCATCGCTCTGGTTGCGCTTGCCGTAGGCCAGCGGCTGACCATCGAGTGTGCGCGTTATACCGCCTGCCGCGCGCAGCACCGCATCGCCGGCCGCGGTGTCCCATTCCATGGTGCGGCCGAAGCGCGGATAGACGTCGGCCTCGGCGCCGGCGACAAGACAGAATTTCAGCGACGAGCCGACCGACACGATCTCGGCAGCACCCACGGTGCGAATATAGGCTTCGGTTTCCGGCGTATTGTGGGACCGGCTGGCGACGACGGTCAGTGGCGCCACACCCGTTCTGGCCGAAATCGGCCGACGGCCGATGATCTGGTAGTCGCCATTGACTTCGATTGCTTCCGCCCTGCCCGGCCGGCCGGAAAAGAAGCGTCCCGTGCATGGCGCAAAGACCACACCGATATCCGGCACGCCGTGGCGAACGAGCGCGATGTTGACGGTGAAGTCGGTCCTGCGGTTGACGAATTCCTTGGTGCCGTCGAGCGGATCCACCAGAAAGAAGGCGTCGTCGAGGTCGGGCGGCACGATGCCGGTCGATGCCTCTTCCTCAGCCACACAAGGGATATCGGGGAAAGCCGCGCGCAGCCCAGCGAGAATGATCTTTTCGCTCTCGCGATCGGCCTCGGTCACCGGCGAGCTGTCTGATTTCTGGTCGACCGAGCAGCCGGCATCGAAGACGCGCATCACCTCTCGCCCCGCCGCCAAGGCGATGCGCTCGAAAACGCCGAGCATCGCTTCGTCGTCAGATGCCGCCGCCGCTATCATATTGGTTTTCGGCAATGTCACGCTCGTTCAGCCAGAGTTCCAGGGCCTCTACCATCTCCTCGGCAGACTTGCCGAGTGTCTTGAGATGGATTTCGGGGTTTTCCGGGGCTTCATACGGTGAATCGACGCCGGTGAAATTCTTGATTTCGCCATTCAACGCCCGCGCATAGAGGCCCTTCGGATCGCGTCTGGCGCATTCCTCAAAAGGTGTGTCGACAAACACCTCGACGAATTCACCGGTGGCCATCAACTCCCTGGCCATGCGCCGCTCAGCACTGAATGGCGAAATGAAGGAAACAATGACGATCAGCCCGGCATCGGCCATCAGCCGCGCCACTTCCGCAACGCGGCGAATGTTTTCGACGCGGTCGGCGTCGGTGAAGCCAAGATCGCGATTGAGGCCGTGGCGGACATTATCGCCATCCAGGATGTAGGTATGCCGGCCGGTGGCGAACAGCTTTTTCTCGAAAAGATTGGCGATGGTCGACTTGCCCGAGCCCGAGAGCCCGGTGAACCAGAACACGGCGGGCCGCTGGTTCTTCAGATCGGCACGGCCGTGCTTGCCGACATCGAGCGATTGCCAGTGGATGTTTTCGGCGCGGCGCAGCGAATGCAGGATCATGCCGGCCCCGACCGTGGCGTTGGTGATGCGGTCGATCAGGATGAAGGCGCCGGTCGTGCGGTTCTCGGCGAAAGTATCGAAGGCGATCGGCGCCCGCGTCGAGATGTTGCAAATTCCGACTTCGTTCATTTCGAGTGACTTGGCCGCCTCATGGGCAAAGTCGTTGACGTTGACGCGGTACTTCAGGTCGGTGACGGTGGCACTGGTCTGATCGGTCTCGGTCCGCAGGATGTAGGAGCGGCCCGGCAGCAGCGCATGCTCATCGAACCAGACGATGTTGGCGGCGAACTGGTCGGCGACCTGCGGCCGCGCCGCCGGCGACACCAGCATATTGCCGCGCGAGACCTCGACCTCGTCGTCGAGAACAAGAGTGATGGCCTGGCCGGCGACCGCTTGGCTCACGTCGCCGCCATGCGAGAC
>NZ_RZSX01000324.1:0-6487 GCF_004023105.1 Mesorhizobium sp. M5C.F.Ca.IN.020.32.2.1
GCCGAAAGGTGCGGCGGGCTTTTTTTGACGTCCATACGGAACACCAGCTCGGGGAGGGGGTTCGGCTCCTGCAGCATCTTCTCCTGTGAACCAATGCTGCGAGATCGGTGTCCCTCCCGATCAGCCCGCGTCCTTCCCCTCCGTGGGGCGCAGGCAACTTCAGATGGACTCTCTCCCTGATCGGAGTAGTCACGTAATGCCGTCCACCTCGATACACAAAACGGAATACGATCCGGAGCGCAAAGTCCTCTCGGTGTGGTTCGTGGCCAGCGTTAAATGCTACCAGTTTGAGGACGTGCCCGCCGGAGACCTTCGCCGAGTTCCGAGCCGCCTTCGCCAAGGGCTTCTTCAACGAACAGATCCGCAATCACTTCCGCTACCGTCTGGTTGGACCCGCGGTCGACTGAGCACCATCAGCGGACGATCTCTCTTTTGGCAGGGATGCGGCTCATTCGTCGCGGCCGTCCGGCCAGCCTTTGCGAGGGTAAGGTCGGACATCGGAACGAAAGGCGGATTCGCGAATTCTACTGCTAGATAATCGGATTCGTCGCCCATGAGGCTCGCGACCCTCCACCTTGAAACTGCGAGATACGGCGATGTATATCGCGCCGAAAGGCTCGCGCGGCTGAGGCAGCAAATGATCCGGCACATCAAGCGCACTGACGCCTCGGCTCAAAAAGTCGAGCAAGCGCTGGCTAGTTTGGCCGAAGCAAACGCACCCATGCACCGGCTCGCGCGGCATCAGTAGGGCCGCGCTCATGCGCGCCTCCGCACCGGCACGATGTGCGGCGGGTTGTTCGGTTGCTGCATGTGGCGTTCTCTCCACATCCGTTTCGCGATGCCTGTCCTTACCCCCGTGGGGGCGCGGGCTTCATTCGACCATGGTGGCTAAGACCAGAACGGCCCGAGAACGAACACGGCCACTAGCGCAACAAAAAGCAAAGCGGCGATCACGGCGCCCCACATGAGGACCCTTCCGGTGCCGCGTTTCTCTTCCTCGCGAGACCGCCGCAAGTGCGGTCACGCCCTGTTTCAATTGGTTGGTCGGTCGGTTCTTCCCGCTCGGAAGTTCCTGCCTATCGCTGTGTTGCGCCCCAGCACCGCACCCAATTCGGTACGTTTTCGCGCATTTCCAGAATCAGACGTTAAAAAGCGGCGGGCTTGCTTCGGATGGTTAAGGCCAGGAGCGCCTCCGAAAGTCGTTTCTTCGCCCGCTCGACCCGTTCTCGTCGATTCTCAACATCGAGGAACAAGTCGAGGCCAGTCGCGTGCTCGCTGATGACCTGAGGGCGCTGGGCCAGTTCACCCAGGAGGCCCTCGACTTCGTAGGGGACAACCTCCCGGCTGATCCCCTTCATGGCAATCGGTGCTAACGGACGCGCCCGGACAAGGTCGCGGACGAGCGCGTAAGTCTCATAGCTGAGGCAGATGCCGCCGGGCTCGGCAATCGACTGCAGACGGGCCGCCAAGTTCGCTTCGGCTCCGATGATCGTGTAGTCCATCCGATCATCGGAACCGAAGTTTCCAACATTGCAATAGCCCGTGTTGATGCCCATGCGAGCTTGGAAGGGCCGTTCAACTCCGCGGTCACGCCACACCCTGTTCAACTGCTCCAGCCGGCGCTGCATGTCGACAGCCATGCGCAAGCAGGCTCTCGCGTCTTCCTCGACGCCTTGCGTCTCGGGGTCTCCGAAGAACACAAGAAGCGCGTCGCCAATGAACTTGTCGACGGTGGCGCCGTGTTTGAGCGCGATCGTCGACATCTCGGTGAAATACTCGTTGAGGAGAACCGTCAGGTCCTCGGGCTGGAGCCGTTCCACGATCGCGGTGAAATCCTTGACGTCGGAAAAAAAGATCGTGAGCTTCTTGCGTTCGGTCGCGATGGTGACGTCCTTCTGGCCGCTGAAGATGCTTTTGTAAATTTGAGGCGAGAGGTATTTGGCGATCTTCAATGAAATCGCGGCCAGGAAGTCGTTTGCCTCGGAAAGCTCTTTATTGATGCCCTGAACCAAGGCGGACTGACGACGCTGCAGGAGAATGAACGTCAGGCCCGCCGCCGCCGCGAAGCCGAAATATAGAAGCAGATATTTGAAAGCGAGGACGTTCGCAGCGATGGGCTGATTGACTGATATCTCCTGGATCCCTCGGACATCCCCAACCTTCCAGTCCGTCTTGGGGCTGTCCGGGTGTGAGTTATGGCAGGTCACACAGACTTGTCCCATTACAACCGGGGCTGCGGCGCGGACGTGCCGGTCAAACAGCGAACCCGAGACTTCGATGATCGGCTCCCTCGGGTTGGCGCGCAAAGCAAAGATTGCATTCCGCTCGAATGCATCGAGCTGATGGGGGTCGCGACCTTTGAAAGGTAGATCCGAGACGAACCGATATTTGACGGACCCGTCGTGAGCGCTGATGCGCTTGCCGAGTTCGATCGAGAGGGTTGCTGGAATAGGGATCGCGCCTGGCACGTCCCGGTAGTTGTGCGTCGCGGTCACGGCGTCGTCTGCTTGCAGCACGCGTCCCACGACTTCGCTGCCGTAGAATCCGCGCATTTCGTCGATGATCCGGCTGATTTCGCTGGCTTGCGTGCGCAGCATCCGTTCCGATAGGTCTCGCAGGTCGAGCCAGGCTGCGACGGGCAGACCTATAAGGCCGATGACCACTGCCGCTACCAGGAGCGGTCCCATGGTGCGCTGCTGACGCGCAATCTGTTCACCCAGTCCAGCCATTGTGCAAGCGCCCGGCAGTCACTAGCATCTGAATTATAGCTCATTCCCGGCAAGGTACTAGCGTCAGTCTTGGCTCGATGAAAACACGTCAGCCCTACAACGACCGACCTTGAGCGGTTGTTGCTAAGCCCCACCTCACAGCGCACTAGACGGGCAGTGAATCAGTGAAGGGGGTGTCGCAAATGGGGCCCCGAATGCGCTCCGGGATAACGGCTCAGGGTCAGAAGTTCACCTCCGGCAAGGCTGAGACTTCTGCGGCCGGAGAGCGCTTCGGAAAAGAAAGTATCCCGCGAAGCGTATCCTGCGGCGCCCGGCCAACTGGACTGTTCTCACGCTTGGAGAAGGAACGCTCAAAGCCACTGTCCGACTCTCTAGGGCTTTGGCCTATCGCTTTGAACGACTGGACGGCTCGTGCGTTGTGCTGCGTGTGGAGCTTCGGCGCATGGATCGATAGGCTCACAGCGGATGGAAACGATGCGGTACACCATGGCGGCGCATGGCGGGTCCCGAAAGTGATCTACGCGGCGCTCGCCCCATACTATGTGTCCAAACGGGCGCACCTCGCTCAAGCATTGCCGAACGAATTTTGGGAGGAATGAAAATGAAGATCGACGGCGGGTGCCATTGCGGCGCCATCACTTACGAGGCGGAAGTCGATCCGGAAAAGACCAGTATCTGCCACTGCACCGATTGCCAGCAACTGACGGGCACGGCCTTCCGCGTGACCGTGCCGGCGCCGGAGGACCACTACCGGATCACCAAGGGCACGCCGAAGATCTACATCAAGACCGCACCGAGCGGCGCCAGGCGCGCCCAGGCTTTTTGCGGCGAGTGCGGTTCGCATCTCTATGCCACGTCGGTCGGCGACGGGCCGAAAGTCTACGGCATCAGGGTCGGCACGGCGCGACAGCGCGAACAACTGATCCCGAGAAAACAGATCTGGCACCGCTCGGCGCTGCACTGGCTGCCGGAATTCGCAGGCACGACGATCGTGGAGGAGCAGTAGCCTCTCAGTCGTCGCCTTCGACCACCCTTAGCCTTAGCTGGCCGGTCTTGGAGTCCGCGACGCGTGCGCCTGCTTCGGCCCTCGCGCCGGTCCCATGTGTCGTCCCGGCCGATCCGGCGTCTTCCTCCGTCGGCTGCGCGCCGAACTCCAGCGCCTCGATCTTCTGGCCGCGCTTGGTCACCTTCGACGTCGAGACGAGGATGTCGTCGATATCCTTCGCCGACTGGCCGAAATGGCTCTGCAGCTTGCGCACCCGCTCGTCGAGGCGCGAGACATCCTCCATCAGCCGGATGACTTCGCCCTGGATCAGATGCGCCTGCTCGCGCATGCGGGCGTCCTTGAGGATCGCCTGGATGACCTGGATCGACAGCATCAGCAGCGACGGCGAGACGATGACTATTCGGGCGCGGTGCGCTTTGTGGACAATCCCCTCGAAATTCTCGTGGATCTCGGCGAATACCGATTCCGACGGAACGAACATAAAGGCGGTGTCCTGCGTCTCGCCCTGGATCAGGTATTTTTCGGAAATATCGCGGACATGCACCTCAATATCGCGCCGGAACGCTTGTGCGGCGACCTTCTGCAAATCGGCGCCTTCGGCGGCACGGATGGCATTCCAGGCTTCCAGCGGAAACTTGGCGTCGATGGCAAGTGCGGGCGCCCCATTCGGCATCTTCACCAGGCAGTCGGGCCGGCTTCCGTTCGACAGGGTCGCCTGGAATTCATAGGCGCCGTGCGGCAGGCCGTCGGCGACGATCGCCTCCATGCGCGACTGGCCGAAGGCGCCGCGCGTCTGCTTGTTGGAGAGGATCGCCTGAAGTTGAACGACCTGGCCGGCGAGCGACTGGATGTTGCCCTGCGCCGTATCGATGACCGCCAGCCGCTCCTGCAGCTTGGCGAGGCTCTCATGCGTCGATTTCGTCTGCTCGGTCATGGTCTGGCCGAGACGCCCGGTCATCGCGTCGAGGCGTTGGCCGATCGACTGTGTGAGTTCGGCCTGCCGCGCCCCGAACACTTCGGCGATGGCGCCCATGCGGCCCTGCATCTCGGCCTGGCTTTGCAAGATACCGGCCATCCGCGCCTCGGCGTCGCGGGCGTGGTCGGCAGCTTCGGCGGCAGCCACTGCACGCGCCTTGGCCGAGCGCCACAGCGCGACGACGAGCGCCACGAACAGCCCGAGGAACAGGATCGCGCCGAATGCCAATGCGTGGCCGAGCGTGATCCTGGTGGCGCCGAGCCGGGCGATCGGTTCGGACAGGATGGTGGTCAACTCGTTCATATTGGACAGCATAGATGATTCGGCCTGACGGGACAGATCAAAACGTGAACGGCGCTGCAAATGCCCCGGTTGACGCTTTTCATTCGAGGTCTTAGGTGAGACGCCATGTCGATCAAGCCGCTTATCATCCTTCCCGATCCCGTCCTGCGCCAGGTTTCAAGGCCGGTCGAGCGTGTCGACGGCGCTTTGCGCAAACTGGCCGACGACATGCTGGAGACCATGTATGATGCGCCGGGCATCGGTCTGGCGGCGATCCAGGTCGGCGAACCGCTGCGCATGCTGGTGGTTGACCTCGCCAAGGAAGACGAGACGCCGGCGCCGCATGTCTTCATCAATCCCGAAATCCTCGAGAGCGCCGATCAGCGCTCGGTCTACGAGGAGGGTTGCCTGTCGATCCCGGATTACTATGCCGAGGTCGAGCGCCCCGCCGCCGTGCGGGTGAAATATCTCGATCGTGACGGCAAGCTGCAGGAGATCGAGGCCGAAGGGCTGATGGCGACCTGCCTGCAGCATGAGATCGACCATCTCAACGGCGTTCTGTTCATCGACCACATTTCGAAGCTGAAGCGCGACATGGTGGTGAAGAAGTTCAAGAAGCTCGCCAGGGACAAGGCAGGGAACAAGGCGCCGGGCAAGGTGGTGGGATAGGCGCAAAATGCCCCTGCGCGTCATCTTCATGGGTACCCCCGAATTTTCCGTTCCGACGCTGCGGGCGATCGCGGAAGCCGGGCATGAGATAGAAGCCGTCTATACACAGCCACCGCGCGCCGCCGGTCGCCGCGGGCTGGGACTGATGCGGTCGCCGGTTCAGCGCGAGGCGGAGCAACTGGGCGTCGAGGTGCGGACGCCGGTGTCGCTGAAAAGCGAGGTCGAGCAGCAGGTGTTCCGCGCCTTGCGGGCCGATGTCGCCGTGGTCGTCGCCTATGGATTGCTGTTGCCCAAACCCATTCTCGAGGCGCCGTTGCTCGGCTGCCTCAATGGTCACGCGTCGCTGTTGCCGCGCTGGCGCGGCGCCGCCCCCATCCAGCGCGCCGTCATGGCCGGCGATTCCGAGACAGGCATGATGGTCATGCGGATGGAAGAAGGCCTGGACACCGGCCCGGTAGCCATGGTCGAAAAATGCGCCATCGGACCCGATATGACGGCCGGCGACCTGCACGATCGGTTGATGCTCATTGGCGCCGCGCTGATGGCGGAAGCGCTGGCACGGCTGGAACGGGATACCCTGACATTTACCACTCAGGCGACGGCGGGGGTGACCTACGCCAAAAAAATCGATAAAGCGGAGACGCGCATGGACTGGACGCGGCCTGCGGGCGAAGTCCACAATCATATTCGCGGCCTGTCGCCCTTTCCCGGCGCATGGTGCGAGACCGAAATCGGCGGCCGTCTGGAACGGCTGAAACTGCTTCGCTCGACGCTTTCGCAAGGCGCCGGCGAGCCGGGAGGAATTCTCGACGACCGGCTGACGGT
>NZ_RZSX01000325.1:0-6479 GCF_004023105.1 Mesorhizobium sp. M5C.F.Ca.IN.020.32.2.1
TCCAGGGTGCGCGCCCTGGCTTGGCGATCGCCCAGGCCCTGGTGCAGCGTCAGCACTTCGACGATCTGCTGCTCGATCGTGTGCAGCGGATTGAGCGACGTCATCGGCTCCTGGAAGATCATGGTGATCTTGTTGCCGCGCACGCGGCGCAATGCCTTCTCGTCGGTGGCGAGCAGGTCGGCGCCCTGGAACAAGATCTTTCCCGATGGATGGCTGGCAGCCGGATAGGGCAGCAGCTTCAGCACCGACAGCGCCGAGACCGACTTGCCGGAGCCGGATTCGCCGACCAGCGCCACCGTCTCGCCCTTGGCGATGTCGAAGGAGATGTGGTCGACGGCCATCGATTGGCGGCCTTCCTGCGCGAAGGCTACGCTGAGATCGCGCACGGAGAGGAGGGGGGCTTCGCTCATCTGAACGTCTTGCGCGGATCGAAGGCGTCGCGGGTCGCTTCGCCGACGAAGACCAGCAGCGACAGCATCAGCGAGATGACGACGAAGCCGGAAATGCCCAGCCATGGCGCGTTGAGGTTGCGCTGCGCCTGCTTCAGGAGCTCGCCCAGCGACGCCGAGCCGGGGGGCAGGCCGAAGCCAAGGTAGTCGAGCGAGGTCAGCGTCGAGATCGAGCCGCTGAGCAGAAAGGGCAGGAAGGTAAGCGTCGCCACCATGGCGTTTGGCAACAGGTGCCGGAACATGATGGTGCCATTGGGTACGCCGAGCGCGCGGGCGGCGTTGACATATTCGAAGTTGCGGGCGCGCAGGAACTCGGCCCGCACCACGCCGACCAGCGCCACCCAGGAGAACAGCAGCATCAGCCCAAGCAGGATGAAGAAGCCGGGCGGCAGGATGGCGGCGACGATCAGCAAGAGATAAAGCACCGGGATCGCCGACCAGATCTCTATGAAGCGCTGGAACAGAAGGTCGGTCCAGCCGCCGAAATAGCCCTGCAATGCCCCGGCCGTCACGCCGATCAGCGCCGAACCCGCGGTGAGGATCAGGCCGAACAGCACCGAGACCCTGAATCCGTAGATGACGCGCGCCAGCACGTCGCGTGCCTGGTCGTCGGTGCCCAGCCAGTTCCAGTTGCCGACAACGCAATTGGGATCGGCGGCGCCTTGCGGATACTGATTGCAACGTGTCTTGACGTCATAGAGCCAGGACGGCTTGGTGGGCGCCGCCTCGGGGATCGCGTTGTTGACGGTTCGGTAGGAGTAGCGGACCGGCGGCCAGATCATCCAGCCATGGGCATTGATCTCGTCCTGGATGACCGGGTCACGATAGTCGGTGACCGCATAAAAGCCGCCGAACTTCTCCTCGGGATAAGCGACCAGGACCGGAAACAGGATCTCGCCCTTGTAGGAAACGAGGACCGGCTTGTCGTTGGCGATCCATTCGGAAAACAGCGACAGCACGAAAAGCACGAGAAAGATCCACAACGACCAATAGCCTCGCCGGTTGGCCCTAAAATTCTGCAGGCGCCGCTGGTTGAGCGGCGACAGCCAGGGCCGGGCAATCCGGTCCGGCGCCGTTTCGGCTGCGGCCCCGGTCATCAGACGTCTCTTCGCTCGAAGTCGATGCGCGGGTCGACCCAGGTATAGATCAGGTCGGACAGGAGCCCGACAATCAGGCCAAGCAGCGAGAAAATGTAGAGATTGGCGAACACCACCGGGTAGTCGCGCTCGACCACCGACCTGAAACCGAGCAGGCCGAGGCCGTCGAGTGAAAAGATGTTCTCGATCAGCAGCGAACCGGTGAAGAACGCCGAGATGAAGGCGCCGGGAAAGCCGGCAACGACGATCAGCATTGCGTTGCGGAAGACGTGTCCGTAGAGAACCTGCCGTTCCGACAGGCCCTTGGCGCGCGCGGTCACCACATACTGTTTGCGAATTTCCTCGAGGAACGAATTCTTGGTCAGCAGCGTCGTGGTGGCGAAGGCCGACAGCACCAGCGCCGTCAGCGGCAAGGTCATGTGCCAGAGATAGTCGACGATCCGCGCCGGCCAGGACAGCTGGTCCCAATTGTCGGAGGTGATGCCTCGCAGCGGAAACCAGTCATAGAAGGATCCGCCGGCAAACAGCACCATCAGCAGGATGCCGAACAGGAAGCCCGGAATGGCGTAGCCGACAATGACGACGCCGCTGGTCCATACGTCGAATGCCGAGCCGTCCTTGACTGCCTTGCGGATGCCGAGCGGGATCGAGATCAGGTAGGACAGCAGCGTGATCCACAGCCCGATCGAGATCGATACCGGCATCTTCTCCAGGATCAGATCGATCACCGAGATGTCACGGAAATAGCTGTCGCCGAAATCGAACCGGATATAGTTCCACAGCATCATGCCGAAGCGCTCGAGCGGTGGCTTGTCGAAGCCGAACTGCTTTTCCAGCTTGGCGATGAATTCGGGGTCGAGCCCCTGCGCGCCGCGATATTTCGAACCGACGTCGCCGGCCACGTCGAAATTGCTGGCGCCTGCGTCGCCACCGCCACCGCCAAGGCGATCGCTGCCGCCCTGGTTGGTCAGCCTGGCGATGACCTGCTCGACCGGCCCGCCCGGCGCGAACTGGATGACGGCGAAGGACACCGCCATGATGCCGAACAGGGTCGGGATCATCAGCAGGATGCGGCGCAGGACATAGGCGCCCATCAGGCTCTCTGCCTTGCTTGAGCGAAAATCTCAGGCTTTGCCAATCTTTGCCGCCTTGTCCTTGTCGAACCACCACAGCGCCTCGACCGGAAAGCCGAAATCAGGCTTCTGCTCGGGAAAGCCGAACATGTCCCAATAGGCTACTCGGTGATTCGCGAGATAATATGTTGGAATCCAGTCTAGCCGCGCGCGCAAGACGCGATCGAGTGCTTTGAGCGCCGTGACCAGTTCGATCCGGCTTTGCGCCTTGCCGGCTGCCTCGATCAGCGCATCGATGGCCTTGCTTTCCGTACCGGGATAGTTGCGCATTCCCGGCGTTTTCGCCATCCGGGAATCATAGAGTATCTCCAGGCCGTCGGCAGTCGGCGTCGCCCCGATCGACCAGGCGAGCAGGGTGAAATCGAAGTCGAAATTGCTCTGCCGCTGTTCATACTGCGTCGAATCGACCTGCCGGATCGAAACGTCGATGCCGATCGTTTTCATGTTCTCGGCCCACGGCGAGAAAAGCCGAACGATGCCATCGTCCTCGGCCAGCATTTCCACCCGCAGCCGCTCGCCCTTTTCATTGACGACGAAATTGCCCGCCCGCTTCCAGCCGGCTTCGGCAAGCAGTCTCGAAGCCGCGCGCAGCAGCTTACGGTCGTGGCCCGAACCGTCGGAGACAGGCTGCATCACCGCTTCGCCGAACGTTTCCGGCGGCAGCTCGGCTCGAAACGGCTCCAGCAGGGCCAACTCCTCGGCCGAGGGCAGGCCCTCGGCCTTGTAATCCGACCGTTCGAAGTTCGATTGCGAGCGCTCGTAGGCGCCGTAAAACAAAACCCGCCTGGTCCATTCGAAATCGAAGCAATTGGCAATCGCTCGTCTGACGCGCACATCGCGGAATTGCGCACGGCGCTGGTTCAGCGCGACAGCCTGCATGGATGGCGTTTTCTCGCCGGGAAATTCGCGTTTGACGACCCTGCCGTCCTTCAGCGCCGGGAAGTCGTAACCGGTCGCCCATACCCGCGAGGTAAATTCCTCGCGAAAATGCGTGTCCCCCTTTTTCAAGGCTTCGAACGCTGCCTGGCGATTGATGTAAAAATCGATACGGATGCGGTCGAAATTATAGAGGCCGCGGTTCACGGCCAGATCCCTGCCCCAATAGTCGGCGACGCGTTC
The DNA here is from genome assembly GCF_004023105.1 of Mesorhizobium sp. M5C.F.Ca.IN.020.32.2.1. Classification (NCBI taxonomy): domain Bacteria; kingdom Pseudomonadati; phylum Pseudomonadota; class Alphaproteobacteria; order Hyphomicrobiales; family Phyllobacteriaceae; genus Mesorhizobium; species Mesorhizobium sp. M5C.F.Ca.IN.020.32.2.1. The sequence continues at coordinate 3,799 of NZ_RZSX01000325.1, forward strand.
ATATTCGACAGTCTGCCCGGCCGCCACGCGCCCTATTTTGTATGGGCCGGAACTGAGCGGCGGTTTCATCGTCGAGGCATCGAATTCGTTGACCGTATAGAAGGCCTTGGACACGATCGGCATTGCCACGATCGCGAGGATATTTTGCGCCGACTGTTTGCCGCTGAAGGTGAGGTCGACGGTAACCGGATCGACCGCGACCGCTTCCGTCATATGCCGCAACACCTGGGAGAGGTTCGGGTGGCCCTTGTCCTTGTAAACCTTCAATGCGAAGGCGACGTCCTCCGCCGTCAGTGGCGAGCCGTCGTGGAAGCGCGCTTGCGGTCGCAGGTTGAAGCGGAAGCCATTGCGGTCCGGCGATAAGGTGACGGACACGGCAAGCCGGCCATAGACCGCATCCGGCTCATCGAGTGCGCTTGCCATCAGCGAATCGAAACAGAGTTCGGTGCGCGGCGGCGATTCCCCCCTCAACACCAGGGAATTCAGCGTGTTGAACGTCAGGAAGCTCTGATTGAAGGTGGAGTTCGGCGGTGCGAAATTCATCTGGCCGCCCTTGGGCGCGTCCGGATTGACATAGTCGAAATGTGTGAAACCTGGAGGATATTTGAGGTCGCCGAAGGCCGACAGGCCGTGCAGCTTTACGCCGGTCGGGATGGCGGCGAAGGCCCGGCCGGGCAGCAAAGCTGCCGCCGTGGCCGCGGCACCGAGGGCCAGAAAGTCGCGGCGGGCCAGAGAGTTGCGGCAGGGGAGCGCCGCCATCAATTGCCACTCTTGTATTTTGCCGCCAGCGCCTTTTCCTTGTCCGGATCGATCCACCAGGAATTCTGGTCGACGCCGCTATAGGCCGGCTGCTTCTCCGGGATGCCGAATTTGTTCCAGTAGGCGATACGAATTTTTCCCAAGTGCCACTGTGGGATCATGTAGTAGTTCCAGAGCAGCACGCGGTCCAGTGCGTGGGTGGCCGCTATGAGATCGTCCCGATCGGTGGCAAAGATCACTCGGTCGATGAGGGCGTCGACGATCGGGTTCTTGATCCCTGCCAAATTGCGTGACCCGGATGTATCGGCTGCAGTGGAGCTGAAGAAATCCCGCTGTTCGTTACCCGGCGAATTGGATTGCTGGAAGCCGGCAACCGCCAGCATATCGAAATCGAAGGCGCGGGTCCGGTTCGTGTACTGGCTGTCGTCAACGATGCGCAGCGTGGCATCGATGCCGAGACGTCTGAGATTGTCAATCAAGGGCCCGGCGACGCGTTCGTCTACGGGGTCGTTGCCGAGAAATTCGATCCTGAACGGTTCGCCGGTCTTTTCGTTGACGAGCTTGCCGCCGCGATTGACCCAACCCGCTTGCTTGAAGAGGTCATAGGCCTTCCGAAGATTTTCACGCCCCGACTGCGGCGTGGTGTAGACGGGCAGCTTGAACTCCTGGGTGAACAGTTCGGGCGGCAGCTTGTCGCGATATTGCTGCAGGATTTCCAGCTCCTTGCCCTGCGGCAGACCGCTTGAGGCTAAATCGCCACCTTCGAAATAACTGTCCGTGCGCGTATAGGCGCCGAAGAAGATGGTGCGGTTCATGCTCTCGAAATCATAGGCGTAGGTCAGAGCCTGGCGCACGCGCACGTCCTGAAAGAGCGGCCGGCGCGTGTTCATCACGTAGGCCTGCATGGGTTCCGGCGAGGTTGTGGGATATTCCGCTTTTCTGACGTCCCCCGCTTTGATGGCGGGAAAGGTGTACTCGACTGCCCATCTCTGGGCCCGTGACTCAACGCGAAAATCCTCAAAGCCGCCCTTGGTGAAGGCCTGCCAAGAGGCATTGTCGTCGAGAAAGTAGCTGAAACGCTGCCTGTCGAAATTCTCTCGCCCGATCTTCACCGGCAGCTTGGCACCCCAGTAGTCCGGCACGCGCTGCCAGACGATCTCAGTGCCAGGCTTGAAGCTGGCGATCTTGTAGGCGGCCGAGCCGAGCGGCGGCTCCTGCGTCGGCCTGGTGATATCGCGCTTCTTGCCGTTGGCGTCGGTGCCTTCCCACCAGTGCTTCGGCAGCACCACCAGATCGCCGAGGATCTTCGGCAGCTCCCGATTGCCCTTCTGGTCGAAATGGAACTCGACCTCGCGGTCCGAGATCGCGACGGCATCGGTTACGTTCTCGAAATAGCGGCTGTACATCGGGCTGTTGGCCTTCAGCACCTGAAACGACCAGATCACGTCGTCGGTGGTGATCGGCTTGCCGTCGTGCCACTTGGCCCGCGGATCGAGACGGTAGGTCGCCGAGGAATAGTCGTCCGGATGTTTGTAGGCGTCGGAGATCAGCGGATGGCTGACGCTGCCTTCGTCGGTCGCCTGCTCCATCAGCGTATCATAGAGCAGGCCGCCGCCGAACGGGACGAAGCCGGCGGCGAAGGAACCCTGGATGATATAGGGATTGAAGCTGTCGAACGTGCCGAGCACCACCGAATTTAGGGTACCGCCCTTCGGCGCGTCCGGATTGACGTAGTCGTAGCGCTGGAAGTTGTTGCCGTATTTGGATTCACCGATCAGCGACGAGGTGGTGCGCCATTCGTCCGCGAAGGCTGCCTGCAGGCCGCCGGCGAAAGCCGCCACAACCAGCGTCGATCTGAGAAACGTTCGGCCAACCGTCATGCCTTCTCCTCTGCGCGATAGTGTCAGCCGACAATCTAGTTC
>NZ_RZSX01000326.1:0-6476 GCF_004023105.1 Mesorhizobium sp. M5C.F.Ca.IN.020.32.2.1
GCACACCGGCTCCCTTCTCACAATACGAGGTCGTGATACCACCAACCGATATGCTATGTTCAGTGATCATGAGTTGCATTTCCTCAGCACAACTGGCCGCGTCAGGTCGGCTGGGCCGAACCGATCCGCGCCCTCTGAATATAGCAGCGCAGACCGGCCGTCTTATGCGATTGTCCGGATGAAAACGCAGGAAATCGGCGTTTCGCGATCAGTTCGCGGCAAACGTCGACCGATCGCATCGGGCGCGCGCGATCTGGATTTTGCGGGACCGCTACTTGGCCTCGTTCCATGACCATGCAGGCGGGCAAAGGCGGAGGCGAGGGAAGCCTTCAAGATGGGACGTTAAATCCTTGTAGTGAGCTACCATTCTTTGGGTCACAGCAACGTGTCGGCCGTCAGGCCTTCCGCTAATCGCGTTGATGCGCGCCCACACAGATCTCCCGCAACGGCCAAGCAAATCGCCATCCTCATCCAGCCAGTGGGACGTCGCCTTTATCGTTCGAGAATGAATACTTTCGGTACGACCTGCTTCGAATTCTAGCTAAGGGTCTTCAGTTCAACGCCGAGGAGGCGCCGCCCTATTCAGGGTCCCGCGGCTCGCCCCCCGCGTACATTGCGCAGATCCCCTGTGGCAACGGCTGCCCTATTAGCTTGGGCAGCCGGCAGCGTCTTCGCAGATCACGGCGCGACACTGCCAACGACGCAGCGTCGACAATGTAATTCTCGATCCAGGCTTCACGTTCCAGTACCCACCCGGCCCAGTGCCTTTGCGAAAGGGCTGTGTCCCTGGTGATGGTGTAGGAGGCCGCGCGCGGAGCCGTCGGCGTAGCGCAGCGCGCGGCCGACTGCAGCGCTGGCGGTCATCGCCGATCTTCGAGAAGGTTCCGTTGCAACACCTGGAACAGAGCGGAGGCGACGATGACTGACGAGAGAATGGCCCTGATCGAGCTGATTGAGAAGCAGGCCGACAGCGCCTTCGTGCGCGACATGCTGGCCTTTGCGGCCGATCGCGTCATGGAGATGGAGGTGGAAGCGCGTACAGGCGCTGCGAAGGGCGCACGCTCGCCGCTGCGGGAGGTGCAGCGGAACGGCTATCGCGACCGGGACTGGGATACCCGCGCCGGGCGGATCGCGTTGGAGATCCCGGAGCTGCGCAAAGGAAGTAAGCGCTGTTCTCAGGCCACGGCCTTAAGCTCGGAAGGTTGGATGTAGGCCCAGGGCAGCAGTTCGTCGATCTGGCTATTGGGATGGCCGTTGACAATCCTGGTGAGGACATCGCCGAGATAGCCTAGCGGCTCGACACCATTGAGTTTGCAGGTTTCGATCAGCGACGCAACGGCTGCCCAGTGTTCGGCACCGCCATCGGAGCCTGCAAAGAGGGCGTTCTTTCGGTTGAGCGCGATCGGACGGATGGAGCGCTCGACTGTATTGGAGTCGATCTCGATGCGGCCGTCGTCGAGGAAGCGGGTCAGGCCTTCCCAGCGCGAGAGGGTGTAGCGGATCGCCTCGGCGAGCTTGGTCTTCTGGCTGATCAGACCGAGCTTCTCGCGCAGCCAGGGTTCGAGATCGGCGACGGTAGCGCGGCTATTTTCCTGACGCATTGCGCGGCGCTCGTCGGCCGACCGGCCACGGATGTCATCCTCGATCCTGTAGAGCTCGGCGATGCGCCGGAGCGCCTCGCTGGCGATCGGTGCGGGACCGGCGGCTGCCAGTTCATAGAAGCGCCTGCGGACGTGTGCCCAGCAGAAGGCGAGCGTCACGCCGCTTTTCTCGGCCAGCACGCGATAGCCCCCATAGCCGTCGACCTGAAGGATTCCGGTGAAGCCTGCGAGATGAGCGATCGGACGCTCGGCCTTTCGGTCCGGCGCATAGACATAGGCGACGCCCGGCGGGTCGCTCCCCTGCCATGGTCGGTCATCGCGGGCATAGGCCCACAGCTGCCCAGTCTTCGTCTTGCCGCGGCCAGGATCGAGCACCGGCGCCGTGGTTTCGTCGGCGAACAGCTTCGGCGAAGCCTTCAGCTTGCCAAGCAGGCGTTCATGCACCGGACGCAGATGCCAGGCGGCGCGGCCGACCCAGTCGGCGAGCGTGGACCGGTCGAGATTGATGCCCTGCCGGGCATAGATCTGCGCTTGTCGGTAGAGCGGCAGGTGGTCAGCATATTTGGACACCAGCACCTGAGCGACCGTCGCCTCGGTCGGCAAACCGCCCTCGATCAGCCGGGCGGGTGCCGGAGCCTGAACGACCACGTCCTCACAGGCGCGGCAGGCATATTTGGGCCGGCGCACGACGATCACACGCAGCTGCGCCGGAACGATGTCGAGCCGCTCGCTCACGTCCTCACCGATCCGATGCAAGCCATTGCGGCAGCCCGGGCAGGCATGGTCCTCGATGTCGACGACCATCTCCACGCGAGGCAGATGCGCCGGCAGCGAGCCCCGGTTGGCCCGGCGTTTGGCAGTCTTTGCCTGTCGCTGGTCCGGAGAAGCCCTCTCGGCCGCTTCCTCGCCGGCCGCCTCGATCTGTTCGGCCTCTTCGAGCCCCAGCAGCAACTGATCTTCGGGAAGCTTTTCGGCGCGACGGCCGAAGCGATGACGCTGCAATTCCTTGATGATCTGGATCAGCCGGGCATTCTCGACGTCGCGCGCCAGGACCATCGCCTTCAGCGCGTCCGGATCGTCGGGAAGCTGGTCAGCCGTCATCGCCATGAGCGGATCAGACCATATTCGCCGACAGCCCGCGACAGCGCAATCCAGGCTGATTCACTTGGTCGCGGCTCAGCTCGCCTGAACCGGAACACGCGTCCGGCGGGCTTCATGGACCCGCCGCCAGTCGAGACCTTCGAGCAGCGCCGACAGCTGCGCGGCCGTCAGCCGCATCACGCCGTCCTGCACTTTCGGCCAGCGGAACTCCCCATCTTCCAGGCGTTTGGCGTAAAGGCACACGCCTGTGCCATCCCAGAAGATCAGCTTGATCCGGTCCGTCCGCTTCGCCCGGAAGACGTAGACGGCCCCGCTGAACGGATCGGCGCCCATCGTCTCGCGCACCAGCGCAGCCAGCCCCTCCGCACCCTTGCGGAAGTCGACCGGCTTCGTCGCCACCATGACCTTGACCGCGCCCGTCGGCCCGATCACGACGTCGCCTTCAGCGCGCGGATCACTGCGGTCACGGTCTTCGCATCCGCACCCCGGCCAACGCGCATGGTGATGCCGTCGATCTCCAGCTCGATCACACCGGCGTCTCGGGCGGCTTTCTGCTTCCGCCGCCGCCTTGCCGCCGGTTCAGGCCTCGACGCTGCAATCACCGCCGGAACAAACAACGATTCCGGTGCTGCCGGCGCTTCCGCCAACGGCTGACGAGCGGCCCGACGCCAGGCGAACAGCTGCTGCGGGGACAAAGCGTATCGCCGCGCCACCGCACTCACGGTCGCGCCGGCTTCGTAGCTTTCCGCCACGATCCGCACCTTCTCCTCCGGCAGCCATTCGCGCCGCCGACCGGAGCCCGTGAACACCTCGAACCGGCGCGCGGGCTCGTGATCGCTGGATGTAAGCGTAAGCTCTGAAATCGTCATGTGTCGAAGCCCTCAAAGGCTCCGAACATCGTCCCTCACGTCAACGCGCGAAAGGTGCCACCGGAACAGCGCTTACCAAAGGAAGCTACTTCCCAAGCTTACTCGAACCACGTCGAACGGCCGAGAAGGCTCTGGTGGCGGTGATTCAGGAACTATACGTCCATGGGATCTCGTCGCGCTCGGTCGACGATCTGGTCAAGGCGATGGGTGCGGGCGGCATGTCGAAGAGCCAGGTGAGCCGCCTATGCGCCAACATAGACGAACGGGTGAACGCCTTCCTCACGCGACCGCTGGAGGGCGCCTGGCCCTACCTCTGGCTCGAGGCCACCTACCTGAAGGTGCGCGAGGGCGGTAGGATCGTCAGCCGTGCGGTGATAATCGCCGCGGCGGTAAAGCGCGAGGTGCTGGGCGTCGCCATCCGAAGCCGAGACGTTCTGGACCGACTTCCTGCGGTCTCTTGCCGATCACGATCTGCGTGGCGTGAAGCTGGTCATCGCCGACGGGACAAGGGTTTACGCGCGGCCGCCGCCGGGTGTTCAACGCCACGCACCAGCGCTGCCACATTCACTGGATGCGCAACGCGCTTGCCCATGCGCCGACGAAGCGGCGCATGGGCGGTTGCGGCGATGCCGAAGTCTATCTTCGCCCAGGAAACCAAAGCCGACGCCGAAACCCAGTGGGAAGTCGTTGCCGACGCGCTACGCGAGAAGCAATCCGAGCTCGGCGCCCTGATGGACGCCTCTCGCGACGACGTGCTGGCCTACATGTCCTTCCCGCGCGAGCACTGGGCGCAGATCGCCAGCACGAATCCGCTCGAGCGCGTCAACCGCGAGATCAAGCGGCGGGGCGACGTCATAGGCATCTTTCCCAATGACGACGCCATCGTGCGCCTTGTCGGCGCACTGATGCTGGAGACCAATGATCAATGGGCGGTGGCGCGGCGCTACATGCACTTCAAACGCTCGCTCGTATAACAGACAATCCAACCATCAGGCTGCCCGCCGTGGCCGCCTGATCAGCGTCGGACCTCTCCGAAGGTCGGCGCTCCTACACCATGCCGCGGGACATCACCTGCGAAAGTTGGCAAGGCAGGCGAAAAGGCCGGCAATGCATTGCCGACGACCCTATGGCGCGACATCTTCTCGCTAACCGGTGAAGCACGTCCCGGCCTGCCGATTTTCTCGGTTCAAGCGAGATAAAAAGTTGCGCCAAGATCGAGATACCGGAAGGTTGATTAGGTGTCTTAAACATGATGGGCCTCACATAAAGATTGTCAGGGGACCCATTCTGCCACAGTACATTCGCTGTCCAATTCCTCCTAGGATCTCACAGTAATCATCATTTTTCAGTTCCCCAGCTTGATGCATATTTGTTGTTAGGCTGCCGCTTCGTGCCAAGCCGAGCGTAGTACCCTCAGCCAGTTGTCGTGGCAGATTTTCGCCAAATCGGTGTCGCCATATCCAGCGTCCCGCAGTGCCGCAACGAGGTTCTGGAGCCCAGCGACGTCGCCGATTTCAGCCGGCACGGTGGTGCCGTCGAAGTCCGAGCCCAGCCCCACGCCGTCGATGCCGACATGCTCGACCAGATAGTCGATGTGGCGGATCATGTCGGAAAGCGGGGTGTCGACACGCTTCAAGCCATCCTCGCGTAACATGGTGACGGCGAAATTCAGCCCGACAAGGCCGTTGCTTTCGCGCACAGCCGCGAGCTGCTTGTCGGTCAGATTGCGGCTAATAGGGGTAATGGCGTGCGCGTTGGAATGGCTGACGATCAGCGGTTGGTCGCTGAGTCTGGCGACATCCCAGAATCCTTTTTCGGTGATGTGGGCGAGATCGACGGCAATGCCAATGCGGTTGCATTCCGTGACCAGCCGCTTGCCGGCTTCGGTCAGGCCAGGCCCGGTATCAGGGCTCGACGGGAAGGCAAACGGCACTCCCTGGCCAAAGACGGTGTTGCGGCTCCACACCGGGCCGAGCGAGCGCAGGCCGGCGGAATAAAAGACGTCGAGCGCGGCGAGTTCGGCATCGATGGCTTCGCAGCCTTCCATATGCAACACGGCGGCGAACTTGCATTCGGCCTCGGCGGCATCAATGTCGGCACTGCTGCGGCAGATTTTCCAGCCGCCGGCACTCTCGATCCGGAAGGCGATCGACGCCATGTCGACGGCGATGTCGAGCGAGGGAGAGCGTTCAAGCGGCTGAGAAAGCGGAATGGCATAGTGGCCGTTCTCGTCGCGCACTTCATCCTGCATGTTGGGCGAGGTCACATAAATCGCGCACAGGCCGCCGGCGAGGCCGCCTTTCCTAGCGCGCGGCATGTCGATATGGCCCTGCTGGGTGCCTTCGACGAACTCGGCCACCGGATCGCCACCCTTGGTTGCGTTGTTCCACAAACGGTAAAGCACATCGTTGTGGCCGTCGAAAACTTCCTGCATCTCAAAGCTCCAGCGATAAGCGGAATGCTCCGCCGCCTCTATGTGCGATACCCGAGAAATGAGCCCGCACCTATATGTTCAATGTCATCCGGGAGCACCCTTCCCCTGGTTCGAAGATCCAGTTTTCCGGTTCAGGGCGTGGTTGATCAACCTCGCAAAGTGACAACTGGTAGAGAACTACCTGCGCCTGGATCTTTCAGCCGCCAGGATCTCGATCATTTCCCTTCCGGTAGTTAGGCATTATAGATGGAAGCCTGATTGAAAGGACGCACTCTCTCTATCGTGCCATTGACGGATGAGTCTGTTCACGGCTTCGCTCTGGTCGATGTGCACGGCATGCCCTGCATTGTTCAGCAGGTGGAAATCCGAATTCCTGATCAGCTTTGCCAGCTTAAAACCGTGATCCGGCGTCACGGTCGGGTCGTTCTTCGACCAGATAATCAACGTCTGGGCCTGAAGCCGATCAAGGTA
>NZ_RZSX01000327.1:0-6466 GCF_004023105.1 Mesorhizobium sp. M5C.F.Ca.IN.020.32.2.1
CGGCACAGGCAGGGAGCCGATCGGCGCCCGTGACCCGGGCGCCGCCATTGGCGCCCGCCGCGGCGGTATCGTCGACCAGGTGGACGCGACGCGTATCGTTATTCGCGCCACGGAAGATCTCGATCCCGGCAAGTCGGGCGTCGACATCTACCGGCTGATGAAGTTCCAGCGTTCGAACCAGAACACCTGCATCAACCAGCGTCCGCTGGTGCGCATGGGTGACCGGGTCAACAAGGGCGACATCATCGCCGACGGTCCGTCGACCGAACTCGGCGATCTGGCGCTCGGCCGCAACGTGCTGGTCGCGTTCATGCCGTGGAACGGCTACAACTACGAGGACTCGATCCTCTTGTCCGAGCGCATCGTCGCCGACGACGTCTTCACCTCGATCCATATCGAGGAGTTCGAGGTCATGGCGCGCGACACCAAGCTCGGGCCGGAGGAGATCACGCGCGACATTCCCAACGTCTCGGAAGAAGCGCTGAAGAACCTCGACGAGGCCGGCATCGTCTATATCGGTGCGGAAGTGCAGCCGGGCGACATCCTGGTCGGCAAGATCACACCGAAGGGCGAAAGCCCGATGACGCCGGAAGAAAAGCTTCTGCGCGCCATCTTTGGCGAAAAGGCATCGGACGTGCGCGACACCTCGATGCGCATGCCGCCCGGAACCTTCGGCACCGTCGTCGAAGTGCGCGTCTTCAATCGCCACGGTGTGGAGAAGGACGAGCGCGCCATGGCGATCGAACGCGAGGAGATCGAACGCCTCGCCAAGGACCGCGACGACGAGCAGGCGATCCTCGACCGTAACGTCTATTCGCGCCTGTCCGACGTTCTCGTCGGCAAGGACGCGATTGCCGGGCCGAAGGGCTTCAAGAAGGGCTCGAAGCTGTCGAAGGATACGCTCGACGAGTATCCGCGTTCGCAGTGGTGGCAGTTTGCGGTGGAGAACGAAAAGCTCCAGAGCGAACTGGAAGCCCTGCGTGGCCAGTACGACGATTCCAAGAAGGCGCTCGAACAGCGCTTCATGGACAAGGTCGAGAAGGTCCAGCGCGGCGACGAGATGCCTCCCGGCGTCATGAAGATGGTCAAGGTCTTCGTGGCCGTAAAGCGCAAGATGCAGCCCGGCGACAAGATGGCCGGCCGGCACGGCAACAAGGGTGTCGTGTCGCGGATCGTTCCGGTCGAGGACATGCCGTTCCTCGAGGACGGCACGCATGCCGATATCGTGCTCAACCCGCTGGGTGTGCCGAGCCGCATGAATGTCGGCCAGATCCTGGAGACGCATTTGGGCTGGGCTTGCGCCGGAATGGGCAGGAAGATCGGCGAGCTGATCGACGCGTACAAGACAGGCGGCGACATCAAGCCGCTGCGCAAGACACTCGAGAGCTTCATGCCGGCGAACGACCGCAACGAGCCGATCCGCGACTATGACGACGAGAGCGTCGTTCGCCTCAGCGAGCAGATGCGCCGCGGCGTCTCCATCGCGACACCGGTGTTCGACGGCGCGCACGAGGCCGACATCAACATCATGCTGGAGCAGGCGGGCCTGCACACCAGCGGTCAGTCGCAGCTATATGACGGACGCACCGGCGAGCCGTTCGATCGCAAAGTGACGATGGGCTACATATATATGCTCAAGCTTCACCACCTTGTGGACGACAAGATCCACGCGCGTTCGTTCGGGCCGTACTCGCTCGTTACCCAGCAGCCGCTGGGCGGCAAGGCGCAGTTCGGTGGCCAGCGCTTCGGCGAGATGGAGGTCTGGGCGCTCGAAGCGTACGGCGCCGCCTACACGCTGCAGGAGATGCTGACGGTGAAGTCGGATGACGTTGCCGGCCGCACCAAGGTCTACGAGGCGATCGTCAGAGGCGACGACACGTTCGAGGCCGGCATCCCAGAGAGCTTCAACGTTCTCGTCAAGGAAATGCGGTCTCTGGGCCTCAATGTCGAACTGGAGAACACCAAGCTGGACGACAGCCCGGTTCGGCTGCCCGACGCGGCCGAGTGAGCAAGACGTCCGGTCGCGGCTTCCGCGACCGGACGCACCAAATTCTTCGGCCGATGGCCGATCAAGTCGGCGGGCGTTTGGCCCGCGCTAGATGCAAGGGGTTTTCGAGGACCCCGAAAAGGAGAACGGCATGAACCAAGAGGTCATGAATCTCTTCAATCCCCAGGCGCCTGCGCAGGTGTTCGATTCCATCCGGATCTCGCTCGCCAGCCCTGAGAAGATTCTGTCCTGGTCGTTCGGCGAAATCAAGAAGCCGGAGACCATCAACTACCGCACCTTCAAGCCGGAGCGTGACGGCCTCTTCTGCGCGCGCATTTTTGGTCCGATCAAGGACTACGAGTGCCTGTGCGGGAAGTACAAGCGCATGAAGTACAAGGGCGTCATCTGCGAGAAGTGCGGCGTCGAAGTCACGCTGTCGCGCGTCCGCCGCGAGCGCATGGGCCATATCGAACTGGCCGCGCCCGTCGCCCATATCTGGTTCCTGAAGTCGCTGCCGTCGCGTATCGGCACGCTGCTCGACATGACGCTGAAGGACATCGAGCGCGTTCTCTACTTCGAGAACTACATCGTCACCGAGCCCGGCCTCACCGCGCTGAAGGAGCACCAGCTCCTCAGCGAGGAAGAGTACATGATGGCCGTCGACGAATATGGCGAAGATAGCTTCACCGCCATGATCGGCGCCGAGGCCATCCACGACCTTCTGGCCGGCATGGACCTGGAAAAGATCGCCGGCGACCTGCGTTCGGAGCTGGCTTCGACCACGTCCGAGCTCAAGCAGAAGAAGTATCTGAAGCGGCTCAAGGTGGTCGAGAACTTCATGGAGTCCGGCAACCGTCCGGAATGGATGATCATGAAGGTGGTACCGGTGATCCCGCCGGACCTGCGCCCGCTGGTTCCGCTGGACGGCGGCCGCTTCGCCACGTCCGATCTCAACGATCTCTATCGCCGCGTCATCAACCGCAACAACCGCCTGAAGCGGCTGATCGAGCTGCGTGCGCCCGGCATCATCGTGCGCAATGAAAAGCGAATGCTGCAGGAAGCCGTTGACGCGCTGTTCGACAACGGCCGTCGCGGCCGTGTCATCACCGGCGCCAACAAGCGTCCGCTGAAGTCGCTGTCGGACATGCTCAAGGGCAAGCAAGGCCGGTTCCGCCAGAACCTGCTCGGCAAGCGCGTCGATTATTCCGGCCGCTCGGTCATCGTCACCGGTCCGGAGCTCAAGCTACACCAGTGCGGCCTGCCGAAGAAGATGGCGCTCGAACTGTTCAAGCCCTTCATCTATGCCCGTCTCGACGCCAAGGGTTATTCCTCGACCGTCAAGCAGGCGAAGAAGCTGGTCGAGAAGGAGCGTCCGGAGGTCTGGGATATCCTCGACGAGGTCATTCGCGAGCATCCGGTGCTCTTGAACCGTGCGCCGACTCTGCACCGCCTCGGCATCCAGGCGTTCGAGCCGATCCTGATCGAAGGCAAGGCTATCCAGCTTCACCCGCTGGTCTGCACGGCTTTCAACGCCGACTTCGACGGCGACCAGATGGCGGTTCACGTGCCGCTGTCGCTGGAAGCGCAGCTCGAAGCCCGCGTGCTGATGATGTCGACCAACAACATCCTGCACCCGGCTTCGGGCGCGCCGATCATCGTGCCGTCGCAGGACATGGTTCTGGGTCTCTACTATCTCTCGATCGTCAACCAGAACGAGCCGGGCGAGGGCATGGTGTTTGCCGATATGGGCGAACTCCAGCACGCGCTCGAGACCAAGGCGGTGACGTTGCATTCCAAGATCAAGGGCCGCTTCCGCACGGTCGATGCGGACGGCAAGGTAGTGTCGAAGATTTACGACACCACGCCCGGCCGGATGATCATCGGCGAGCTTCTGCCGAAGAACGTCAACGTGCCGTACGAGACCGCCAACCAGGAGATGACCAAGAAGAACATCTCCAAGATGATCGACACCGTCTACCGCCATTGCGGTCAGAAGGAGACGGTCATTTTCTGCGACCGCATCATGGCCCTCGGCTTCAGCCACGCCTGCCGCGCCGGCATTTCGTTCGGCAAGGACGACATGCTGATCCCGGATGCCAAGATCAAGCTGGTCTCCGACACCGAGGCTTTGGCCAAGGAATACGAGCAGCAGTACAATGACGGGCTGATCACGCAGGGCGAGAAGTACAACAAGGTCGTCGACGCCTGGGCCAAGTGCTCGGAAAAGGTCGCCGACGAGATGATGGCCCGCATCAAGGCGGTCGAGTTCGAGGATAATGGCCGTCAAAAGCCGATGAACTCGATTTACATGATGTCGCACTCCGGTGCGCGCGGCTCGCCCACCCAGATGCGCCAGCTTGCCGGTATGCGCGGCCTGATGGCCAAGCCTAGCGGTGAAATCATCGAGACGCCGATCATCTCGAACTTCAAGGAAGGCCTGACCGTGCTCGAGTACTTCAACTCGACCCACGGCGCCCGTAAGGGTCTGGCCGACACCGCCTTGAAGACGGCGAACTCGGGTTACCTCACCCGTCGCCTGGTCGACGTGGCGCAGGACTGCATCGTCAACTCCGTCGACTGCGGCACCGATAAAGGCCTCACCATGCAGCCGATCGTCGATGCCGGCCAGGTCGTCGCTTCCGTCGGCCAGCGCGTTCTCGGCCGCACGGCGCTCGACGACATCACTCATCCGGTCACGGGTGAGGTTTTGGTCAAGGCCGGAACGCTGATGGACGAACGCGACGTCGAGCAGATCGAACAGGCCGGCGTCCAGTCGGTCCGCATCCGCTCGGCGCTGACCTGCGACGTCAGGGTCGGTGTATGCGCGGTCTGCTACGGACGCGATCTGGCCCGCGGCACCCCGGTAAACCAGGGCGAGGCTGTCGGCGTCATCGCGGCGCAGTCGATCGGCGAGCCGGGCACCCAGCTCACCATGCGTACCTTCCACATGGGCGGTACGGCGCAGGTGGTGGACTCGTCGTTCCTTGAAGCCTCGTATGAGGGCAAGGTCGAGATCCGCAACCGCAATGTGGTGCGCAACTCCGACGGCCAGCAGATGGTCATGGGCCGCAACATGGCGGTGCTGATCCTCGACGAGGCCGGCAAGGAGCGCGCCACGCACCGTGTCACCTATGGTTCGCGCATCTTCGTGGACGATGGCGACAAGGTGAAGCGCGGCCAGCGCATCGCCGAGTGGGATCCCTATACCCGCCCGGTCCTCACCGAAATCGAGGGCAAGGTGGCGTTCGAGGATCTGGTCGATGGCATTTCCGTCCAGGAAACGGCCGACGAATCGACCGGCATCACCAAGCGCGAGGTCATCGACTGGCGTTCGACGCCACGCGGCAACGATCTCAAGCCGGCGATCGTCGTCCAGGACACCAAGGGCAAGGTCGGCAAACTGTCGAAGGGCGGCGACGCTCGCTTCCTGCTCTCGGTCGAGGCCATTCTTTCGGTCGAGCCGGGTGCACAGGTTCGCCCCGGCGACGTGCTGGCGCGTATCCCGATGGAAAGCGCCAAGACCAAGGACATCACCGGCGGTCTGCCGCGTGTTGCCGAACTGTTCGAGGCACGTCGTCCGAAGGATCACGCCATCATCGCCGAGATCGACGGCACGATCCGCTTCGGCCGCGACTACAAGAACAAGCGCCGCATTATCATCGAGCCGCATGACTCGACGCTTGAGCCGGTCGAATACCTGATCCCGAAGGGCAAGCCGTTCCATCTCCAGGACGGCGACGTCATCGAAAAGGGCGACTACATCCTCGACGGCAATCCGGCGCCGCACGACATCCTGGCGATCAAGGGCGTGGAGGCGCTTGCGTCCTACCTCGTCAACGAGATCCAGGAGGTCTACCGTCTGCAGGGCGTGTCGATCAACGACAAGCACATCGAGGTGATCGTTCGCCAGATGCTGCAGAAGGTCGAGATCACCGCGCAGGGCGACTCGACCTACATTCCGGGCGACCACGTCGACGTGATCGAGCTGGAAGAGGTCAACGAGCGCCTGGTCGAGGACGGCAAGAAGCCGGCCGAAGGCCAGCCAGTGCTCTTGGGCATCACCAAGGCCTCGCTGCAGACGCCGTCCTTCATCTCGGCCGCCTCCTTCCAGGAGACGACCCGCGTGCTGACCGAAGCGGCGGTTGCCGGCAAGACCGACATGCTGCAGGGGCTGAAGGAAAACGTCATCGTCGGCCGGCTGATCCCGGCCGGCACCGGCGGCACGATGAGCCAGATCCGGCGCATCGCCACCTCGCGCGACGAGTTGATCATCGACGAGCGCCGCAAGGCGTCGGGCGTCGAGGTCGCCGATCCGATGCTGACCGACATGGCTTCCGCCGCGCAGTAAGCGCGGCGGCACAAATCTCAGGCAACGAAGCCGTCGGGGCAACCCGGCGGCTTTTTTGTGTGTTGAAGCTGGGAACTAATGCCGCTGGCGACGGACTGGAGAAGGCGTCGTGGACTGTTGTGACTTATTTC
>NZ_RZSX01000328.1:0-6465 GCF_004023105.1 Mesorhizobium sp. M5C.F.Ca.IN.020.32.2.1
CCCTACACCGATTAGGCGCGAACAAACTGAGCGCCTTGGAACCCGAACCCGTGCGTCGTGACCGGGAGCATCCGGGGCGAACTCATGCGCTCGGGGGCATCGCATCACCGGACGGCGACAGGCACGGTCGACCGGCATCTCGGCATCGGCTGGGAATTCGTCCATGGTCTGCATTGACGACGCTTCCTGAGGCCACGTAGCTCTTATGCCAAGCTGGGCGCCCGGGTCGAGCGCGTAATGACGACAATTGCTTCGCTACAGGTCAAACGCTTTCCGGGCCACCTGCAAAGTCTTCACCCGGCCGTACAGCGCCCAAGACCACTGATGTGATCGACAAGAGCCTTGTTGATAAATCTGCGCTATTCTCCTGTCGCGCACGGACGACCGCGTGGCGAAGAGCAGGGTCCGAGATGAGAGCCCTGCCGCGCAGCTTCTATCGTCGCGCCTCGTTTGCGGCATCCGTGCCTACCCTCTTCGGACCTCGTGGGTTCCAACCGGCGGCGAGGCGTGCATAGGCGCCCTCGGCCTGCTCCACCCAGCGGCGCTCTTCTTCCCGGTGGCTCTTTATGTTGTAGGCGTGCGCGGCTCCCTTTTGGCCGCGCACAGCCTTGCTCCCGGCCTTGAGTTCCACATCGCGCAAGCTTCTTGGCATGCAGGGAGGGTCGAGCCCACGCGTAACTCTCGCCCTTCATCAACAGATGCCAGATCACGACAGAGAGTTTGCGTGCGGTTGCCACGGCCGCGACATGCTGTCCGCGCCGGGCTCGCACGCCGCAGGGAGAAGGCTCGCAACGGTCCGGGAGCACGAGCGGCCGCCCAGGCCGCCTCGACGAGCATGCCGCGCGCATGACCACGGCCCTGCTTGGTGATCCGCCCATGGTAGGCCGGACCTGGCCGGACTGTCGGACGCTTGGGTTCAACCCGAGATAGGTCACGAGCTTCTGCGGATCGTCGAAGCGCGACACGTCGCCGATCGCCGCCTTCATCGCCAGCGCGACGGTGATGTCGACGCCGGGAATGGTCATCAGCCGCTTCACGCCTTCATCCTCGAGAGCCGAGCGGGCAAGATCGCGTTCGATGACCTGGAGGTCTTCGCCCAATCGGTCGAACTCGCGCAGATGCCGATCGATCGCGAGGCGCTCGTCCTGCGGTACGACCTGCTCGATTAACCAGGTCCGACCCTTGGCGCCGCACAGGTCGGCATGCGGGCAGGACGGGATCAGGTGGCTATGAAGGATCGACTGGATGACGGTCTTCAATCGAGATCTCTGTCGGACAATCTGATTGCGCCGTGTCACCTGTCGACGCAGAGCCTGCGTCGGCTCGTCCGCAATCCAGACTTCTGGCAAGAAGCCGCTGGCATAGAGCTGCGCAAGAACGTCGGCCTCGATCGTCGTTTTGATCTTGGCATAGGCAATGATACGCACCTGTTTCGGGTTGCCGATCCCCACCTTCTTCACATGCGGCGCAACCACAGCCGTAGCGGACGTCGCGTTGCCGGTGGCCTCGATCACCCCGACATCGTTCGGCGACAGCTTCGCGGCGAACGCCGCCAGCAGATCGCGCCGCATGTCGACGCGGCCGAGTCGCCTGAGCCTGCCATCCTCCCATGCCACTGCTTCGGCGAAGGCGCGGTGAATATCCAGTCCGATGATGCGCATGCCCGTTCCTCCTTCTTGGCTCGGTCAAAGACGGGAGCTGGCGGGTAACACGACATCTACTGATCCGCGCTCGCAGCGCCTCCGGGAAAGTCGCGAGGGGCGGCGATGTAACGAGCTCGGGCTCTCAGCCCACGGTCTATTGACGGCCTGCCTGCACCTTCGTGCTCCCGGTGCCCCACGTCCCGGATGGGCTCACCATAAGGGCGTTCCAAAACAAGAACGGCAGGACGAAAAGGCACCACAGATCACCACCGGATAACAGCAAGGCCAAGCGCTTCGTTCAGACAGGCTTGCGCCAATGGGCTTAGGCCGAGCCTACAACAGCTCTCAAAAACGCTGCCGAACTGCTGCATTGGCTTCGCCGATACAACACAGGCCTCACGGCAGCTTAGGATCAAACCGCCCATCAGTCGCCTCGGACCACGCCTTGCTAGGTCGGGGCCGCCGAAGACGCTGGTTGATAGCCCGGCGCCATCGGCCCGGCATTTCAAACCGCCAATCTCTGACCTGCACAGTACGTACGATTGCTCGCTTCGGCAGATCACGCGGCTCATATGTCGGACCTTAACGTCATCCATCATAAACTTTTTGCGACAAAAGATTGCAAGAATGCTAAATTGTTAAAGTCGTTTGTTTCGGTTAAAGGCATCCATCCCATGGATGGCTGATGACATGCGTTTCAAAGGACTTGATCTAAATCTCCTCGTTGTGCTCGACGCACTCCTGACGGAGCGTAATCTCTCGGCGGCGGCACGCAGGATCAACCTGAGTCAGCCCGCCATGAGTGCGGCCGTCGCCCGACTGCGCGATTATTTCCGCGATGAACTGTTTACGATAAGAGGTCGCGAACGATTTCTAACCCCGCGTGCGGCAGCATTTGCCCCCGCAGTTCGCGACGCTCTCCAGCACATCCAGTGCTCGATTATTTCTTCGGATCCGTTTGACCCAGCTCGAGCCGATCGCCTCTTCAGGATCATTCTTTCCGATTTCGTCACGCTCGTGTTTTTCGAAAAGCTTGTGGAGCGTATTGCACGGGAAGCCCCCGCCGTCAGCTTCGAACTGCTGCCTGTCGACGATAGCCCCGATGAGCTTCTCCGGCGCGGTGACGTCGATTTTCTAATTCTACCGGATATGTTCACGTCGAGTGTGCATTCAAGCGTTCCGCTGTTTGACGAGAAGCTCGTGTGCGTAGGCTGTCCCACAAACAAGCAGCTGCCACAGCAGCTTACATTCGAGAGATACATGTCGATGAGGCACGTCGCGGTCAGGTTCGGGCGTACGATGAAGCCGTCTATCGAGGAATGGTTTTTGCTTGAGCATGGCCTTAAGAGACGTGTCGAGGTCGCCGTGCAGGGCTTCAGCATGATTCCACCTATGGTGTCCGGCACAGCTCGTATAGCGACCATGCCCTTGCGGCTGGTCAGGCATTTCGAAAACACGTTCCCCCTGCGGGTTATCGAACTTCCGCTGCCATTTCCCACATTCACCGAGACCCTCCAATGGCCGGCCCTCCACAATAGCGATCCGGCAAGCATCTGGATGCGGGAGATAATGATGCAAGAGGCATCTCGGATGGCTGTCCCGCTGTGAACCCACGGAAAATTCAGGCGCACCTATAGTCACTACTCCTGTCACCATCTACTCTGACGACAATAGCCCTCGCCGGATAAAGTCGATGCTGGCGGCAAGTGCGCCTGCGAGATCGTCCAGAGAATGGACTTCCTCGACCAGCTCGAACGAGAAAGGTCCCGCGTAGCCGCCATCCAGCAGCGCCTGAATCTGGCTGCCATTGTCGGAACCTGCAAGAAAGCGATCGGGGTAAATCCAGAAGGTCGGGTCGTTTACGCTTGAAATGTGCACCAGGCCGGTAAGCTCGCAGAACAGGCATGTCTCCCCGGCCAGGGTGTGGTGGAACGTGTCGTGCACGAGGCGAAAGACGGACTGGCCATCAACCGCGGCAACGGCCTCGGCCGCTTCCTTCTTTGATCGAAGCGAGCAGGTTCGGAAACCCAGCGGCTCGATAAGACCGATCAGACCCCGCGACTGGAGGATTGGCTTGATCTCGTTTAGAGCGAAACGAAGATTGTCCTGGCGCTCGCTATTGGTGGGCCACGAGCTGCGGTTGGCCGGCACCAAAACGAGCGTCTCCGCCCCGCACGCCGTCGCATAATCGGCGAGGTTGCTTGCCTCGGCCTGACGCGTTGGAGTCCAGTCGTTGAACCGCTGCAAGGCGTTGACAGAGATGATCGTGATGCCCGCTTCGGTAGCGGCAAACCGGACGTCCGCAGCCGGAATGCCGCGTGCGACAGGATTGCTGAAATGAGGGTAACGGATTTGGACGTCGGTCAGGCCTTGGTCACGGGCAAGCGCGAAAAGCGCACTGACGTCAAGGCGGGGCGCCGCCATGTGATCGAGTGCAAAGCGGGGCGATACCTGGCGCATTGCTTGACTTTCCTTCCATGAAGCGCGGCTGCCATTTCGGCATCCGGCTTCTTTCAAGACGGAACCACGCCGGTTCACAGATCGGACAGAGACGGCCGAGTCAATCGAGCTTTCCTTTCATCGGTGAAAGGAAAATGGGCGCTCATGATAGAAATCCATCAAGCTCAAATATTTTCCGGAAGATAAATGTCGAACGGCAGAAATGTCTGCCCCGGGCTCTCCGCGACGCCGGCTTTGATGGCCCGCTCCATTGCCATTATCAGCTCCTGGCAAAGTCGGCGCATTGGCGTGCCGACCGCCATCGTCAAGATGTCATCCGCAAGCGCCCCACGTGACTGCGGCGTCATTTCACTCACGATCGCGACGAGATCCTGACCGCTCCCCTCTTCTCGGAGCGCGGAAATTGCCCCCTCTATCCCCCCGCCGGCCATATAGAAGCCGACGAGCTCTGGTTCCCGCTGCATAAGATCCAGCAATTTTTCGTAAGTGAGCTGCCGTTCATCAAGGTTCACGAGCGCATCAAGCACCTCGAATTTTGGCGCGTTCTCACGAAAATACGCACGAAAGGCCGTTTCCCGCGTCGCATGCGCCTGGAAGCGATGGCTTCCGACAAACACCGCCACCTTGCCGGGCCGTTTTGCGGTCTTGGAAAACACCCAAGCGGCAGTCCGTCCGACCTTGCTGTTGTTGAGGCCGATGTAGCCCTCGCGCACGCCATCGGCGAAGTCGGATAGCAGCGAAAATACCGGGATACCTTTCGCCTTGAGCTCCTCGACTGATGCTGTGATTTTCGGGTGATCGGCCGCCACCATGGCGATCGCCTGGCAGCGGCTCCCAAGGTCCTTAAGAAGCGGGAGCAGGTCACGCGGCAAATGTGACTGCGCGAACTCGATGATCGGAAGGCCGTGGAAGGATTTAGCCATACTGACCGACTCTTCGATCTTGCGAGCGAAATCTTGGTAGAAATCGTGGGTAGGTTTTCTCAAGATGAAGCCCAGCTTGTAGTGCGGCAGGTGCTGCTGCAAGCGCTGTTTGATGAGACCGGCAGCATGATAGCCGATCGCGTGCGCGGCCGCATGGACCCGCTGGGCGGTCTCCTCTCGCACCGGAAGGCGGACGTTCAGAACCCGATCGACTGTTGCTACGCTGACTCCGGCTTCGCGGGCGAGATCGGCAATTGTGACGCGCTTTCCCCTAGCGATTCTGATCGGCCGGTCCTCCATCATCCGGTGCGCTCCCGCGACGGCTTGGGGCGGCAAGCTGAAATAGTTCCCACACCCGGCGGTTGATAGCGCATTCGACGAACAGCGCTCCATGCGCACCCAGATGAGTTTCCGTGAACCGTTCGTTTGCTTAGGGGCTTCATGGTGTTGTATTACTCACTGCGTTAGTACTCTATTTCCAGCGCTCTTTGGAGGCTGGCAATTCGACTGTTGTGGCAAGGCCGCGACTTACACGTCGCGCTGTTGCGATTTTGCTTGCGGGGAGCCAGTTTGATGTAACCCTAACCGCGGAAAGCGGCTTCCATCCGTGACTGGTCCAATTCGCCTTCCCAGCGAGCGACAACGAGCGATGCCACCGCATTACCGACTAAATTCGTCAGCGCGCGGCATTCCGACATGAAGCGGTCCACGCCAAGAATTAGAGCCATTCCGGCAACGGGAACACTCGGCACGACAGAGAGAGTAGCGGCCAATGTGATGAAGCCGGCGCCGGTGACGCCTGCCGCACCCTTCGAGGAAAGCATCGCAATTAGCAGCAGGAGGATCTGATCGGCAATTGACAAATCTGTGTTCGTCGCCTGCGCGATGAAGAGGGCGGCGATCGTCATGTAGATATTGGTACCGTCCAGATTGAATGAGTATCCAGTAGGGATGACGAGACTTACGACCGAACGCGCGGCGCCGGCCTTCTCCATCTTCTCCATGAGCGAGGGCAGCGCGGCCTCCGAGGAGGACGTTGCCAGGACAAGCAGCAGTTCGTCCTTGATGTAGCGGACAAGAGAAAAGATCGAGAAGCCGTTGTAGCGGCAGACCGCGCCGAGAACCCCGAACACGAAGAGGAAGGCGGTAAGATAGAACGTCGCGACCAGTATCGCGAGGTTGGCCACCGAACCGATACCGTATTTGCCGATCGTAAAGGCCATTGCGCCGAAGGCGCCGATGGGTGCAGCCTTCATCAGAATGCCGACGAGCTTAAAAATGGGGGCGGTAAGCGCCTGGAGAAAGGTAACGACCGGCCTGCTCGTCTCTCCGGTCATCGCCAAAGCAATGCCGAACAGGACCGAGAAGAACAAGACTTGCAGGATGTCGCCTTCCGCGAAGGCACTGGCAATCGTTGACGGGATGATGTTCATCCTGTC
>NZ_RZSX01000329.1:0-6456 GCF_004023105.1 Mesorhizobium sp. M5C.F.Ca.IN.020.32.2.1
CGCGAGAGGGGGTAGAACAAGCGGTGTTCGATCCAACCAGGCTGGCGCAGAACAACCGTTCGGGCCGCAAGCTAATGCAGGCTTATTTTCGGCAGCGCGGCGTGAGCGTGAGGTTTTCGGCCTCGTAGGGGCGCACGCTGAGGCGCCACGGCCCGCCGGCAATCATTGTGGTCCAAGATCCCGCGGGGAGTTCAGGCAAGTCCGCTTTTGGCTTCTGTAGGCCGACATGCGGCTTCCGGCCCCGCCGACCTCAAAGTACCTGGGAAATCGGCCGACAAATGGTCAATTCAACCACCTGCGCCGGCTGCCGAGTACATCAGCGACCGATTCGCCGCTTCTGGCCTTCGGATTTGACCGGATCAATCGCATGAATCTGCCGCCTTGAGCGCTTCGGCGCGGTCAGATTTGTCTAACGCTCCTATCCGTCGAACCGACGCGAAGAATCGTGGATAGTCGCCCGAACACAAATCGAACAAGCGGAGAAACGTCGCCACCCGATCGCCGTAGACGGAAGTCGCGGCGAGCTTCGCGTTGTTAATCGGAGAATCGAACCAGACATCGTATCCCCGGTATCCACGCCAGCGACTGTCGCGCATCTCTCGGTAGCGCATTCGCAGCCGTTCGATCGCGGCTATCTTTGCGGCCCGCTTCTGCTCAGAGGGAGCGCTGTCGTCATAGACGTGCCTTAGCTCGTCTCGGGTCTGCGACACCAGCGCAAGAAATTGAGCTCTGCGCCTCCGGTCGGCTTCGTACCGGCGCAAACCGGCAGTATCCCCATTCGCGCGCAGCCATTTTCTTACACCGGTTGTTTCGACAGCGGCAGCGAACGCTTCGTTGAACGCGGAATCGTCCTGTACGTAGACGCGCTGGTGGGCCAGCTCATGGAACACCAGCCCTGCAAGACCCGCTTCATCTTGGCTGAGCATGGTGCTTAGCAGCGGGTCACTTGACCAGCCGAGCGTGGAATATGCAGTGATGCCCGTCACATAGACGTCCAGGCCCTGTCTCTGAAGTTCGACAGCGGTTTCAATCGCAGACCTTTTGGAGAAATATCCTCGGTACGGAACGCATCCGAACACCGGAAAGCACCATGTTCGTGGCGTCAGCGAGAATTCCGGCGCTGCGAAGATGGCCCATGTCACCGCGTCCCGACCAACGTCAACATAGCTGCGGTAGCTATTGTTGTCCGGCAGCGCTAGTTCATCTATCGCAAACTGTCGGATGGCGCTCGCCGATGCCATTCGAGCGCGCAATGTCCCAGGGGTCGAAGGATTGTCGATCAGCTCTCCGACATCTTGGCGCGCCGCCATGATCTCCACGTGCCCCTTCAAGGATTGTGCGTAGTAGGAAATGCTGGTGCAACCTGCCACGCCGGACATCACGATCATCGCAGCAACCGAACGAAAAAAAGCATGCATCATGCCCACGGCATCGCTCACACGTCCGGATAGGGCAAATGTCGCAACTACGCCCGGTCCCAAACAGTCGCGCCAATTTGGTTAAGATCCTGGATGGGGTTTAGGTTAGACGTTCGTCCTCGGCAAGATTGCCACAACGGTCACTCGCCGCCAAATTGCCGAATGTCCGGACATGGCGGACTGAAGCAACGCAGCATTTTCCACTTTGAGGCGAAGTAATTCTCAACTATGGTGCGCCAGGCTTTTGGCATGGGGGGAAAATTGCCGATGGTTTTATCACGCAGGGGTGTCGTGCTCGGCGGCCTGGCGATGGTCGCGGTGGGTGCAACCAGCAATATTGCTCGAGCCGCGGCGGCAAAATCCTTTTTCGCCGGTACCGCCAGCGACAACAATTTTGTCTATCGCAAGACCAACTTCGCCAAGATCGACAAGAGATGGCATCGCCAGATCGTCAAGTATTTCAGCAGCGAGCCGGTCGGCACCGTCGTGGTCGATACCCGCCACCACTTCCTCTACGTCATCATGGAAAACAAGACCGCCATCCGCTACGGCGTCGGCGTCGGGAAGGACGGCTTCAAATGGTACGGCCGCGCGACGATCGACCGCCGCGCGCTGTGGCCGCAATGGGTCCCGCCCCCCGAAATGCGTAAGCGCAAGCCGGACCTACCGCACATGGTCGCAGGCGGCGCGTCCAACAATCCGCTCGGGCCGCGCGCGCTCTATCTGCACCGCAACGGGGCCGACACCGGCTACCGCCTGCATGGCACGCTGGAGCCATGGAGCATCGGCACCGACGCTTCCAGCGGCTGCATCCGGATGTTCCCGGAAGACATCATCGACCTCTACCAGCGCTGCCCGATCGGCACCGCGGTGCAGGTCCTGCCGCACATCGCCGACCAGGCGCCCGCTTCCACCACTGTCGAATGATTGGCGCCTCATGAACCGCATGATTGAAAACACGCGCCGGCTGCTCGCCGCCGGCCTGCTGGTGCTGGCCGCATCCTGCTCGACCAGCAACACGCTGGCCCCTTCCACGCCCAACATCACCAACACCGAGGTTGCCGGCTTCCAGAACGTGCAGCCGGGCAGCGAGGAGGATTTTATACTCAATGTCGGCCGCCGCACCTATTTCACGCAAGGTTCGGCCGCGCTCGATTCTGTCGCCAAGGCCACCCTCGACACCCAGATCGCCTGGTTAGCAAAGCATCCGCGCTGGCTGCTCAAGCTGCAGGGTTTCGCCGACGATCCCGGCGCAAGTGAAACGGCGCTGTCGCAGCAGCGCGCCGATGCGGTGATGGACTACCTCGCCGCCGGCGGCATAGACCGCAACCGCATGTGGGCCAAGGGCTACGGCAAGGACAGGCTCGTCCGCGACTGCCCCGACACCGCCTGCAGGTCGCAGAACCGCCGCGTTGTGTCTAATTTGCGCGATGAGAGGGACGAGCCGTAGGGGGCTGCTGTTCTGCTTGTGACCCGAAGCAGAGTCTCACACGCGACGGCGGCATGGCTGCTTTGCGCCGCATGTCGGTCATTGAGTAGACCCTAGCCGCATTCAAAAGCCGACATCCGAGTGAACAGGCGAGGCGGCACGTTTGCACACAAGCGGACGTTCGGCTGTAGCCACTCAACCCTTTCCAGCAGGGGTGTTTCAACGAAGCTGAAATGGGTGTCGTTCCGTCGCACTCGCCGCCGGCTTCATCTCCGTCAAATCCGTCCACAGCGCCTAGCTCGCTCGAAGCAGAGAAGATTCAGGGCGTCACTCGATAAGAATAGCCGTATCTCCTCGCGTTCGAAGGCAGGCTCGCTCTCCTGGACCAAATGGCTGCGCCCCTCCATCGCAACGAACCGTGCGTCCCGTATGCCGGCCGCCACCTCGCGCCCGCTCTCGAGCGGAGCGATGAGGTCGCCGCGGACGTGCATTACGAGGGTCCGTGCCTGCACCCGAGGCAGGAGATCGCGCACGTCGAGGTCACCTACCGTTTCGAAGTAGCGGACCGCGCACTCGGGCGAGGTCGTCCGCCGCTGAAGCTCGTTCCAGACGTCCGCCTGCTCCTTTGTGGCGTCGGGCATGAACTGCGAGGTGAACATTTGGCGGAAGACTGGCTCATCCGCACCCCAACCAAAACGCATCAGGGTTGCCATGGCGTCTCGCTTCGCCCTGCTCTCAGGCGAGCGTTTGCGAGCGCCAAGCGCGAACCCGCCATACAAGATGAGGTGCGACACCCGCTCGGGATAGCGCTCCGCGAAGGCAATCGAGACCGCACAGCCCTGCGAGACGCCGAGCAGGGCAAAGCGGTCGAGACCTGCGTCGTCCACCAAAGCCTTAAGATCGCTCACCCATGCGTTGAAGGAGACGTCCGGTACATCCCAGTCCGAGAGGCCGTTGCCGCGAGCGTCGTAGCGGATTAGCGTGTTGCCTCTCGCCAGCCGCTCCAGAAAGGCGCGCCATACCGGGCTCTCCCAATCGTATTCGAGATGGTTGAGCCAATTGGCCGCCTTCACGATCGGCGGGCCCGTGCCGACCTTGGCCCAGCCAAGGCGCACGCCGTCGGGGGCACGGCTATATTCGATCTCCTGCTGCAGGGCGGCACCGCGTATCGAGCGAGCCGCGGCCGGTTCTTCACGTTGGACGAGGTAGGGCCTAACCGGCCGAGCGATGTTCTTGACCGATCTTGAGCCTCGATCCTCAAAGCCGCAATTCAGCTTGCCCTCGACTTCGTCGTGCACTTTGCCGGAGATCAGGATGCCGCCCGCTGGCGCGAGTGCTTCGAGGCGGGCAGCGATGCATCGGAATGCCTCACGAACTGAACCACCTACGGTGGCATTGCATTCGCACGGCGCCTACCATCGATCAGCATTGCGCGGCAAGCGTTTCTTGAGTTGGGGCGATCGTCTCCGCGCAGCCGGCAAATCCCGCCGGCCCGCTTAATGTCGCCTCTATCGAGCTAGACGCCGGTGATCACGTCCGGCTACGAGGGTTGTGGTGTGCTTGGATTGACCTTTACAGCTTCACCGTCACGCCAACGTACTAGCTGCCGCTCTGACTGCCCATTCCCGGATAGTCCCAGCAGTACGCTGATTGGCTTTTACCCAACCGCGTGGCAGGACCCCACAGGGATAGCGACCACTCATGGTGGAAAGCGGAATGGCAGCTATTGATCGACACTGAAAACGAGCCGGACATTCAGACCGCGCGACACCCCGAATGGGCCAGCCCATCATCCATCCTGTCGCCGGACATAGCTCCGTCCCCGAAGATTCTTCTTCCCGTTTCGGCGATCAATCCCGGCGCGGATCGTAAGGCTTGGCGGCCCGTTGAGCGACGCGCTCGCGGTACCTCGCGTCGGTACCACCTCGGTTTTCCGGCTTGGTAAGCGTTTCGACAGGCTTCCCGAGGACGACCAGCAGCGTGTCCCATTCTTCCTGGCCGAGCGTCTTGTAGCGGTACTCCAGACCCGGCGAAGCCAGGAGCTGCTCGATCTCAGGCCGCGCGAAAGAGGCCGCAGGGCCAATGCGGCGAAAGCCGCTTCGCACGGCATCGGTAGCCGCGGTCAGGTCGCTGAAGCCATACTTGCCCGGATCGTGGACGGAGTACTCGCGCAGCAGCCGCAACAGGTCGGGCACGGCATCGACGCCGCGGTCGCCCTGGCGCTTGATCAGGCCGGTGGCAAAGCGGCTGACCGCCGGATCGGCGAGAATCTCGCGCTCTTCCGGCAGAGGATCGGCGTATGCACCTACAGGGAGGCCGGCCAGGGCATTGATCCAATGGCGCGCCTCCTTCTTGTCGGTGGCCGCGAGGTAGCGGCGGGCGGCGAGCCGCCGCAGACCGGCGGAGTCGCCATCGACCTGTTTGATGATCGCCCACAGCCCGTCTGAGGATCGCACCCGCGGATCCTCCAAGATGCGAACCAGCAGACGGCGGTCGCTCTCGCCGAGCGGCTGGTCGTTCGCGCGGAACGAGTCCATCCACTGATTGGCGAGCGCGAACGCGGGATCGCTCACCGGCTTACGCGAATCGTCGAGCGCTCTGGCAAGTTCCTCGCGCGTTCTCGTTTTCGCCGCTTCCATATCCACGCCGCGCGAAACGCTGGTGTGGTCGAGTAGCAACCGGTTGACCGGAACCTCGGCGTACATCCTTCCGTCACCGAGCCGCCGACGCGCCCAGCCGAACCGGAAGGTCTCGATCCCGCCCGAAGTCCCGATCAGCATCGGCGCCGCCGGGGCAAAGATCGACAGGATCGACTGCCGCAGCAGCACCTGTTCACCGGCGTCGGTGATGGTGAGCGCCTTGCGGTGGGGTGCGGAGGGTTCGAGCGACCAATCCACCCGTCCCCATCGGGGCTTGGCATCGGGCACGGCAGGGCCGTCCTCGATCGCGATGGTGAAGTCGGGTTCGAGGGCGTCGTCGCTTTGCAGCAGCGCCTTGCCCTCTGACATCATCAGGTTCCATTCGGCTTCCAGCGCGCGCTGAGGGGCGAGCGGATCGGAGGCATCGTAGCGCCACTCTTCCAGCAGGCCATGCCCGATGACGGTGCTTCGTTTGCCGGGCGTCGAGTCCGGCACGATGCGATAGGTATTGGAATGACCGCGAGGGGTCTGGACGCGGACCGAAGTGACGCCCGGGGTCTTGAGCAAGGCCGCGCACAGTGCATCGCAACGGCCCTCGAACGGGCGGGCGAGGAGAATGTCGCCCTTGAGCGCAATCGGTGCGCTCGCCTGAATGTCCGGCTCCTTCAGGCTGGCCAGCATGCCCCTCGCCCAGGTGAGGCCTGGCTGGGGGATGGTCCAGAACAGTGCCAGCGTCGCAGCGCCCGACATGACGTTCAGAGAAACCCCTGAAAGGAAACCTCCGAGCAGCAAGCGGAACAGCGCGAAGGCGACGCCATACATGAAAGCCGTTGGCATCGACGCGAGGATGATCCCCGGGATAATCAGGAAACTGCCGATGATGACCAGCCAGGGCATTGTCAGCGCCACGAACGCGCCGATGCCGGTGATGATCAAGTAAGTCTTCAACCACATGCACGGAACCTTACCG
>NZ_RZSX01000032.1:0-15946 GCF_004023105.1 Mesorhizobium sp. M5C.F.Ca.IN.020.32.2.1
GGATTCCAGGACAGCGAGAAGCTTGTTCTGGTCCGATGCCTTCACGATCTCGCCAAGCGTGGAGCGATGCCCGCTTCCCATCCGCAGCGGCTCGGTAAAGCCCCCGGGTGAACAGCACGGATAGACATCGCCGGAAAGGTCGACTGCAAGCTTTTTGAAATGCTCCCGGCAGTTGCCTAATGGCCAAGTGAAATCCGCAGGAAATTCTTGTTGTTCCACCCTCGTCAAGGCGCGGCCAGCCGGCAAGCAGGGCATGACGACAAACCGCACCCTGTCTCCCAACTCATTGAATGCGCCACGGACGTCGTCAATCTCCGTAGTAGACGTTGAGACGATGTTCACGGTTACCTTCAGTCCGACACTCAGTGCTGTCTTTGCTGCGCCGAGAATCCTGCTCAGCGACAGGAATTCCTGATGGAACGGGCTGGTGCTGATGTTGACGGCGCCGAGCCCTGCATCCCTTAGCTCATCCAATTGCCCGCCCGCTCCTGGCGAGCCGCCCCAAAACCCGTTAGTGGTTACGGAGGACGTAAATCCGCAGGTGCGGGCGTAGGAGAAGATCTCTTTTAAGAGCTTAAGGTAGAGAAACGGCTCACCGCCGCTTACTCCGATTTCTCTGATCGACGGAATCTCCGCGGCTTCGTCGATCAACCGGGAGATCCGCTCGAACGATGCCGATTCCGAATTGGCGGGATGAGAATCGTTACAGCAGTGCCTGCACTTAATGTTGCACTTGGAGGTCAACAATAGCCCCAGGACTTCGGGGCACGCATGTGCGTGGCCGATGGTCATACGACTGGCTCCAACGGCAGGCGTGCCGTCAAGTTTCTATAACGATTTCGAAGGCGCATATGGCGTTGTATAATAACAACGTCAGTAATGAAAAATATGCCAAATTAAGGTACATGAACAGATTCGGATCAGCAATATTAGATAAATCTTGCCTAACGGTATGGTTTCGGAATCGTTAACTCTGAGATACGTTCAGAGCGACCGGTGGGTGAACGCTGAGACATGCAGTTAAGCGTCTGATCGGCTACCGAGAACGAGCAAGGCGCGCCATGTCCGCACGTCGGCCCCCTTGTAGTCCAACGGTCGGTTAGGCACAGTGGACGTTGCCTATCAGGCGCGTCCTGGCTGCCGCATAGGGCAGGCCGCGTGAACCGCTTCGATTTGGCTCACCGCACCCTGACACCTGCGCAGCCGCTGCTATGATTGATAGTTCACAGCGGCTAAGGACGCCATGTACTGCAACGAACGCGGCTGCTAGTTAGTCCCGCCTATCAAAGATGGGCAGCAGATCGCCTAGCCAAGATATTTCGCACGTTCGAGACCTGAGATTGGCCATTACGTGCCGTGCGAACACCGCGGCTGTTCAAGGCGATGGATAGGCCGCGCAGGTTTGTAAATGCCGGACTGCTGGATGGAGGCGATGATCGGCAGCATGGCCTGGGCAAATCTGTAGCTTCCCTAATTGAGATTTTCCGGCCCTTGGCATCGGCTTCGCGGTGTTGGTCGGATCACCAAGTTTGCTACCCGTGTTCCTGCGCGAGGCGAGGGCGGCCTTCGTCCGTTCTGAGATCAGTCGCCTCCTTCCCGGCAAGTGCTGCGTACACTGCAGCATGAATCGGCATCAGCGCCGAGGTCGGCGACGATGAACGGACCCGCTGAACCATCAGCCCCGCAGTGAAGGCTACGTCACGCGACAGTCGATCGAGCTTGGCAACCATCACCGCGCATTTGATTGTCGGGCCAGGCGAGGCGGCTGCCATTGCGGCCGGCGATCCAACGTATCCGAGCCCATGTCAGTTTCGGCTTCGGCGAACTCTTGGACTATGCCAATGCTTTGGCGTCAGCAAAGCGGGCGTTGCGCCTCAATGCCAAGGCCTGATCGACCCTGCCTTCGTATTGAGAGACTAGGAGGCGACGGCGTTCATGATACAAACCCTTGGTTTGCCATCGCAACCACCGTTTGCAGTGTGGTCGCCGCCCCACGCCGCGCAACGTACAGATCTGCGACTGCGGCGGTGAAACTTCGCCGACCCCTCCAGCGTTACTGCGTGTCGGTTCAACACAAGGGGCATCATGATCTATACCGGGACGAGCAAGCTTCTTCTCGTTCTGGCGGCTACCGTGCCGGTCGCGGCTGCGGCAATCGCCGGCAATCTCGCTACCATTCCCAATGTACCGACATGGTACGCGCACCTGACCAAACCCTCTTTCAACCCACCGAATTGGATATTTGCCCCGGTGTGGACGACGCTGTACCTGATGATGGCCTATGCCTTCTATCGCGTGCTGAATGCCAATGTCGACTGGATCAGCTTTGCGGTGGCGATCTTTCTCATTCAGATCGCGCTGAACGCGGCCTGGTAGTGGGTGTTCTTTTCGTTCCACAGCCCGCGAGGTGGACTGGTCGTGATCGTGCTCCTTTGGCTTGCAGTCGTTCTGACAATCGTGGCGTTCTGGCAGATCGATCCCACGGCCTCGATGCTGCTCTGGCCTTACCTGTTGTGGGTCAGCTTCGCGGCAGCATTGAACTGGGAAATCGTCCGGCTCAACTGACGCTATTTTGGAATGTGCGACGGCCTTGCACTGAGGAGGCTTGGGGTGGATTCAGGCCCTAGTCGGTACGTGTCTCGGCCTGAAGAAAGCGGATCAGGGCTGCTCGATCCTCGGCATTGCTGATCGTCTGTTCAGGCATCTTGGTACCGGGGGTGTAGGCGTTCGGACCCAACTCGAACAGCGCCGACACTGTTTCCGGTGTCCAGACGATGTCCATTTTTCGGAAAGCGGGCGAATAGTGGTAACCCGGCACGGATGCTATTTTGCGCCCGAAAATGCCATGCAGCGTCGGCCCGGCTCGATGGCCGTCCTTCGGGTCGAGAGTATGGCAAGCTACGCAGGCGCGAAATACTTCCGCGTCCGGATTACCCGCGTATCTGGCCATCGGATCGGCCCTGCCGGCCGTAGCGGCTCCAAGGCGCTCGCCCGTCGCAATGTTCCATTCCCGCACCAGATGGTCGGCGCCGCCAGCCAGAAGCGTCTTGCCGCCAGCCGCGAACGCGAGCGACCATACCGCCACGCCGGATGTGTCGAGAGTGCGGATGGTGGAGAGGCTCATAGCGTCCAGCAACAGGATTCCATCACCGATGCCGGCGACTGCGAGATAGTTCGGGTCTGGCGTGGCGGCGAGCGCAATCACCGGTTTGCGTAAGGCCTGAACTTCCAACTGCACTTTGCCGCGCCGATCGAGCAACCGTACCCGCCCGTCCGCACCTCCGACGAACAGCCGGTCGCCGGGCGCTCTTACAAGCGTGTTGAGCGGCGTCGGCATGATGGCCCGAACCGGCGCCGCCCCAGCCTGGCTCGGCCAAAAGATGACTGTGGCGTCATAGCCGGCGCTGACGAGGGTTGCGTCCGCCAGGAAGGCGAGTGCATTGACGTTTGCGCCATGGCCTTCCAGGACGCGCGCTTTCCCACCAGCAAGGGGCCAGAGCCGGACGGTGGTGTCCCAGGACGCCGAAGCCAGCATCGATCCGTCGGGTGACAGTTCGAGGTCGGCGACAGGTCCGGTGTGACCCTGCAGAATGAGGGCCGGCTCGCCTCGACCGGTTTGCCAGATCGCGATGCGACCGTCCGCACCCGCACTGGCAAAGCGCCCGTTCGGCAGTGCGGCCACGGCACTTACCTCACCTTCATGAAAAAGCAGCACGTCGCGCGCTTCGCCGGTCTCCAGCGACCAGATGATCGCCTTGGTGTCAAAACTGCCGGTTGCCACCGTCTTTCCGTCCGGCGCCACGGAAATCGCCCGCACGGGACCGCCATGCCCGCGCAGTTCCGCGCCATGTGTCGTCCCGCCAGCGAGGAAAACAGCTGCGAGCAAATGCATTGCGAGCGTCTTATGCATTGCGCATCATACGTTTCCGTGTTCCGCTGGCCGGCAGCGCCTTCGCCGGAGAGCAGCATGCGATCGCAATCCGACCAGCCGCACCGTCCCAGCTATTAGAGGCAATCATATGACCCAAAACATGGAAACCGATCCCTTCAACGTGTCGATGCGCAAGTTCCTGAAGCAGGTCGGCGTAACCTCGCAGCAGGCAATCGAAAAGGCTGTGGCGGATGGGGGGCTGAAAGGGCAGGGGCGTCTGACTGTGCGGGCCGTGATTACGGCTGAACGCGCCGGTTTGCACCACGTCGTCGAAGGCGAAATCGACCTCGGCTGAATACGATCAGCGGCGCGTCCGGCGCCCCATTGACACGCCACCTCAATTGAAGAAACGGACCTGCCCGGCCGGGCTCGTGTCATACCCCGTGAGTTCTGCGGCGCGCCGGGCGAAGCTGTCCTGAGCCATGAGGCGGATCAGCGCCTGGATCGAAGGCTGAAAATAGGTTCGCTGCCGCATCAGCAGATCGAAATTCTCCCACGCCAATGATACGAACTCCAGGCCGGCGGCGCGCGCGGCGGCGCGTGTGGCGATTCCGCAATCGGCCCTCCCGGTCCGGATCGCGGCTGCGAGATCAGGCCCTGTCAGGCATGGCGGCGCGAGCCGGTTCAAACGCTTCCGGCTGGCGCGGGCGACCAGGACATCCAGCAGCATTTGGGCTCCGGCCCCGGTCTGACGCACCGCCATTTTGGCGCCGCTTTCAAGGACATCGGCCAGGCTGTTGAGTGATCGGGGGTTGCCCGGCGGCAGCAGCAGCCCCTGTTCGCGCCGCGTGAAACCGATCAGCACCGCATCGTGCAGCCGCGGCATTGCGCGCGCGGCCTCCACATTGGGGTCGGCTGCATCATTGTGGTAATGTATCGCGGCAGCGGCGACTTCGCCACGCAAAAGACGCGCAACGCCGGCTCCCGTCCCCTCGGTCAGCGAGGCGAGGCCGGAGCCTGCCTGGCGAAGGCTCCATTCAAGCAGATCGTCCTGGCTGCCGCCGACTATGGGCGGCGGCTCGGGCGGAATCAGTCCCTCAGGATGCGACAATCCCGAGAGAACCCACCGGTCGAGTTCGTTACGCGGAAACAGCCACTTGCCCGTCACTTTGCTGCACGGGATCCTGTTTTTGGCGACCAGTTCGTAAAGCTTGCGTTCGCCCAGGCGCAAATAGTCTGAGGCTTCCGGAATCGTCAGCAAATCCATCCTGCAATATTATGTATATTCCTGCGCAATTTCAATTGTTTGACGAATGCGGAAAGAATGCAGCAGAATACAGGACGACGCGGCCCAGGTGAACGGGAATGTCGGAAGGCCTAAGTGCATGGCAGCTTATCGCGAGCGGTGACGCGACGCTGATCTCGATAGTGCGTCTTTCGCTAACCATCACCCTGGCCGCCGTTGCAATTGCAGCCGTCGTGGGACTGCCGCTCGGGGCGTTGCTGGCTCTGACGCGTTTTCCGGGACGTTCCGCGCTCGTGGTGCTTGTTAACGGCTTCATGGGCCTGCCGCCAGTTGTCGTCGGCCTGACCGTTTACCTGCTGTTATCCCGATCAGGGCCACTCGGCGAGTTCGGCCTGCTGTTCACACCGGCCGCCATGGTCATCGCGCAGGCGCTTCTCGTCCTGCCGATCATCGCAGCTCTGACGCGCCAGACCATCGAGGATTTGTGGCGCGAATATCGCGACGAACTGACAGCGATGGGCGTCGGCCCGACAGCCAGGGTGGTAACGCTCTTGTGGGACAGCCGTTTCAGCCTCATCACCGCAATGCTCGCCGGCTTCGGGCGGGCGGCCGCCGAAGTCGGCACAGTAATGATCGTCGGCGGCAACATAGAAGGCTTTACCCGAACCATGACGACCACGATCGCGCTCGAAACCTCAAAGGGAGACCTGCCGCTCGCGATGGGGCTCGGCATCATCCTGATCGGCCTCATTCTTGCCATCAATGCCGCTGCCTGGGGCCTGCGAACGTGGTCGGAGGAACGGCTGGCTTGATGATGCGTGCATCGCTTACCGACCTTCCTCTCATTCTGGACCGCGTCTCGCTCAGCGCAGGCGCCACGACTATGCTTGACCGCGTGAACCTGGCGATTACTCCCGGCGCGCCGACACTCGTGCTCGGTCCCAATGGGGCGGGCAAGACGTCACTGCTTCGGGTTTGCATGGGACTTGCCGCGCCTTCCGCAGGAACTGTGAGCTGGGGTGGGCGCACCGATCGCGGGCTAGGGCGCCGGGCAATGCTGCTCCAGAAACCGGTGATGCTGCGCCGCTCCGTCGCAGCCAACGTCGCCTACGGACTGGCGCAAGCTGGTTGTCGGCGCCATCGTCGCGCGGCACGCACCGAGGAACTTCTGGATCGTGTGGGCCTTCTGGGCCTGGCGGCGCGACCTGCGCGGCGCTTATCCAGCGGCGAGCAACAGCGCGTGGCGCTTGCCCGCGCACTGGCGCGCGAGCCCGAGATCCTGCTGCTCGATGAGCCCACCGCCAGTCTTGATCCCGCTGCTACGCGCCATGTCGAGGAGATCATCCTTATGGCCTCGCAATCGGGCACCAAGATCGTCATGGCTTCACACGATCTCGGGCAGGTGCGCCGGGTCGCGGCAGATGTCGTCTTCCTCGTTTGCGGCCGACTATGCGAGCACGCCAGCGTCGATGATTTTTTCGATCGCCCATCATCAGCAGAAGCTGCCGCCTTTATTCAAGGAGAGCTCGTCCTTTGACTGCGGAGACGGAGCTTCCAGTGTTCAACCATCGACTGTTTGCCGCAATTGCGATCATTTTGACTGCCCTCGGCTCCAGCGGCGCATTGGCCGGCGCGCAGGAGCGGTCGATCGTCGTGGCCTCGACGACCTCGACGCGGGACTCTGGCCTTTTCGATCACATACTGCCTTTGTTCGCCACAAAGACCGGTATCGATGTGAGGGTGGTCGCGCAGGGAACCGGCCAGGCCCTCGACGCCGGCCGCCGGGGAGACGCAGACGTGGTCTTGGTCCATGCCAGGGAGCAGGAGGAGAAATTCGTCCGGCAAGGTTTTGGCGTGAGACGCTTCGATGTGATGTACAATGATTTCGTCCTGATCGGGCCCAGAGGCGACCCGGCCGGCATCAAGGGTTCGCCGGATGTCGCTGCCGCCTTGACATCGATCCAGAGCAAGAAAGCTGTTTTCGTTTCCCGCGGTGACAAATCTGGAACCCACTTTGCAGAACTCGGACTCTGGAAGGCGGCAGGTGTCGATGTCGCGGCGATGAAGGAGCCCTGGTACAAGGAAATTGGGCAGGGCATGGGCGCTGCGCTCAACACAGCCAGCGCCATGAATGCCTATGTGCTTTCCGATCGCGCCACATGGCTGGCGTTCAAGAACCGCGGCGAACTGGAGATCCTGGTCGAAGGCGACGAAAGGCTGTTCAACCAGTACGGCGTCATGCTGGTGAATCCCGCGAGGCACGCGAGCGTCAAAGCTGAACCCGGCCAACGCTTCATAGATTGGCTGATCTCGCCTGAAGGACAGCAGGCGATTGCCGAATACCAAATTGACGGCCAGCAACTCTTTTTCTCGAACGCCGAGCAGGAGCGCTTCTGAAGTCGGTTGCAAAGCGGTTCGCACCTGCCCCATCATCGGACATGATGAGAATGCAGCCTTCCCTCGGCGCGCTGACCGGTCTCGAAGCGGCTCTCGCCGCACTCCTCGACGGGGTGGTACCGGTTGCGCCCACTCTTTTGCCGCTTTACCAGACGCTTGGAAAGATTGGGGCCGCTATGCCGCCCCTGGTACACGCGCAGCCCACCCACGACACGGCAAAGACAGATGGCTGGGCGTGTCGCGCGCTCGATCTTGCCGGTGCGTCGGCCTATTCGCCGCTGCCGCTGATGGCAATTCCGGTCTGGGTAGAGGCAGGCGTCGCCATGCCGGAGGGATGCGATTGCGTTCTCGATGCCGATCTCATCGATTGCAGCGGCCCGATGCCCCAGGCGCTCGGGGAAGCAGCGCCGGGCCAGGGCGTGCGACGCGCTGGCGAGGACATGGAGGCGGGCCGACCACTCATCATTGCAGGGCACAGGCTGTCGGCCGCGGACCTCCTCGCCCTGCGGAGTGTAGGGATTGGTGAAATTGCGGTGCGGGCACCGCAGTTGCGCCTGATCGATGTCGCCGCCCCGGCGAGCGATACTTTAACGGGGCATTTTATCGCCGACCTCGCAAGAGCCTCTGGCGCGACGGTGTCCGATATCGAAACGGTTACGCGCGACGCCAGATCCGTCGCCCAGGCCCTTGCGAGTGCAGCCGGCGATTTGATCATCCTGATTGGAGGTACTGGTGCGGGGCGCGCCGACGCAACAGCCGACGTGCTTGCCGCGCGTGGGGCGCTCATCGCCCACAACATAGCGCTGCAGCCCGGCCGAACCGCGGCGATCGGCCGGCTCGACGCGGTCCCGATAATTGCTCTGCCCGGAGCGCCCGATCAGGCCTTTGCCGCCTTTCTTGCGCTGGTTCAGCCGACCATCGATCGCCTGTCGGGCAGGAGCGCCCGGCGACAGACGGTCCTGGCACTGGAGCGAAAAATCTCCTCCACGGTCGGGCTGGCCGAGATCGTCCTCCTGAAGCAGGAACAAGACAGATGGGCCCCACTTGCGATAGGAGATTTTTCCCTGGACGCGATCCGCATGGCGGATGCATGGCTTGCTATTCCAGGCGGCAGTGAGGGGTGTGCTGCGGGAACAGCTGTCGGCGCCTTTGTGTTCGATGATCCCAGATGAGTAAGTCATGACCAGATCCACCCGCCAAGATACCGGCCAGGAGCAGTTCCTGACGGTCCTGTCGCGCGACGAGGCGCTCGCCCGTTTCGAGGCGGCGCTATTTCCGCGAACGATCCCGACCGAAGAACTGACGCTTGCGGATGCGCTTGGGCTGGCGCTTGCCGATGATGTCATGGCTCCTATCGACGTGCCTCCCTTCGACCGTTCGAACGTCGATGGTTTTGCCGTGCGCGCCGCCGACATGGCCACCGCGTCGGAGGCCCTTCCTGCCAGGCTCCTGCTCAACCACGAAACTATCGCATGCGGTGTTGCCCCGCAAATACCTGTGCTCGCAGGCACCGCCACCTCCATCTCGACGGGCGGTCCCGTGCCTCGCGGCGCCGATGCCATCGTCATGGTGGAGCACACTCAACCCACCGAAGGTGATGCCATCGAGGTCAGGCGCGGAGCCTCGCCCGGCCAGTTCATCTCGAATGCCGGATCCGATATTGCCCGCGGTGAGGTTCTGCTGCGTGCCGGAACGGTGATCGGCTCGCGAGAAATTGGCATGCTTGCCGCCTGCGGAATTGCGCTGGTGACGGTGGCGCGCAAGCTGCGCGTGGCGGTTTTGTCGACTGGCGACGAACTTGTCCAACCGGGCGACGCCCTGCGACCCGCCGGCATTTACGACGCCAATGGGGCAATCGTCAGCGCCGCGATAACTGAAACTGGCGGCGAAGCGAGCTTTCTCGGCGCGTATCCGGATGACGAAGCCAAGCTGGAAGCCGCCATGCGCGAGGCGCTAGCGGCCCATGAGGTGCTGATACTGTCGGGCGGGACTTCCAAGGGCGCCGGTGATGTCAGCCACCGCATCGTGAACCGTCTCGGCGCGCCCGGCATCGTTGCCCATGGCGTGGCGCTGAAGCCAGGAAAGCCGCTCTGTCTCGCCGTTTGCGACGGCAAACCGGTCGTCGTGCTGCCGGGATTTCCGACTTCGGCCATGTTCACTTTGCACGACATGATCGTACCTTTGCTGCGCCGCATGGCGGGCCTGCCGCCTCGGACCGAAGCGAAGGTCACGGCAAAGGTTCCGCTGCGCATTCCATCCGAACTCGGCCGCACGGAGTTCGTGATGGTATCGCTGGTCGAGGGTGATGAGGGGCTGGTCGCCTATCCCACCGGCAAGGGCTCGGGGGCGATAACCTCCTTTGCCCAGGCGGATGGCTTCATCAGCATCGAAGCTTTAGCCGACAATATGCCTGCCGGAAGCGAGGCTTCGGTCACGCTGTTCACACCGCACGTCCGTGTTCCCGATCTCGTGGTGATCGGCAGCAACTGCACGGGCCTGGATCTCGTCGTGGGCATTCTGTTTCGCGCCGGCCTGACGGTGCGGTCTATCGCGGTCGGGAGCCTGGGCGGCCTGGCCGCTGCTAAACGGAGCGAGTGCGATATCGCGCCCATCCACCTCTTCGACGCCAAGACGCAAAGCTACAATGCGCCGTTCCTGAGCGACGGCCTCGAACTCGTGGAGGGATGGCGGCGCATGCAGGGCATCGTCTACCGCCCAAGCGACATCCGCTTCCAGGGGGCCGACGCAGACGAGGCGGTGCGTGCCGCACTCGCCGATCCAAATTGCATGATGGTCAACCGCAACCAGGGCTCGGGTACACGCATCCTGATCGACCAACTGCTTGGTCCGGCGCGTCCCGACGGATATTGGAACCAGCCCCGCTCGCACAATGCCGTCGCGGCGGCCGTGGCGCAGAACCGAGCAGACTGGGGCGTCACCATTGCGCCGGTGGCGCAATCAGCCGGGCTCGGTTTCATTGCGCTGAAGGAAGAGCATTATGATTTCGCGCTGGTCTCTGCCCGCAACGAGCGACCCGCGGTGCAGGCCTTCCTTACCGCGCTCACTTCGCCTGAATTCAACGAGGGGATCGAGCGCATGGGTTTTACCCGGCCTGGCTAAGGTGCCAGAGCCGTTCGGCCTCGGCAAAATCTTCGACCGTGTTGACATTGAAGAATGGATCCACCGGCTTGGCCGGCCAGGACGCGGTGGCAACCTGGTAGCGAGCCGTCCAGAGGTCGATCTTGCGAATGCCCTCTTCGACGAGTGCATCGCGTAACTCATCGCGCATCGCCACTTGCCAGAGTCCGATGACAGGATGCGTCCGGCGCGCTGACATCGCCACCGCCAGATCCGCACCTTTCGCCAAGCGCGCCCGATGCAGCCGTTCGACGAGGTCGCGCGGCAAAAAAGGACAGTCCGCCGCGACGCTGACGATCCATTCGACGTCGGGCCTGTTCTCCTCAGCCCAATCGAGGCCCGCAAGCACGCCAGCGAGCGGCCCCGGATAGTTCTCGACCGGGTCGGCGACGACTGGAAGGCGAAAGCGGTCAAAGCGGGCAGGGTCGCCATTGGCGTTCAGCAAGAGCCCGTCGCATTGCGGGCCGAGGCGATCGAGGACACGATCGAGGATCGTGAGTCCGTCGATCCGACGCATGGATTTGTCGCCACCGCCCATGCGCCGGGCGAGCCCCCCGGCGAGAACGACGCCCAGGGTGGGCACCTTCTTATTCGCCATCGGCGGCTCCCTTGCGTCTGTGACGAGGTGCTTCCTCGTCGACGGAAGCGAGGTCCTGGTCGAAGACAATCCGATCCTCGCCAGACAGCACGGCGAACCGCTTGCCGCGCGCCCGGCCGACGAGCGTCAAGCCTGCCTGACGCGCCAAATCGACGCCCCAAGCGGTGAAACCCGAGCGTGAGACGAGGATCGGAATGCCCATTCGAACCGTCTTGATCGTCATTTCCGACGTCAGCCTGCCCGTCGTATAAAGGATCTTGTCGGCCGGATCGATGCCGTGGCGATACATCCAGCCGGCGATTTTGTCGACGGCATTGTGGCGCCCGACATCCTCCATATAACAGACCGGCGTTCCTTCCTTGCAAAGCACGCAACCATGAATCGCGCCCGCTTCAAGATAGAGCGACGGCGTCGTGTTGATCGTGCGGGTCATTTGGTAAAGCCAGGAGGTGTGCAGTACGGCGGCCGGCAGAGCGGTATTTTCGAGCGCCTCGAGAAGATCGCCGAAAGCCGTACCCTGCGCGCAGCCTGAAGTCTGCGTCCGTTTCTTGAGCTTCTGCTCGTAATTGGTGTTGCGCTCGGTACGAACGATCACGACCTGCAGGTCGTCGTCATACTCGACTTCGGTTACGACGTCGTCGAATTTGAGCATGTTCTGATTGAGCAGGTAGCCCAGCGCCAGATATTCGGGATAATCGCTGATCGTCATCATCGTGACGATCTCCTGCGCGTTCAGATAGAGCGTCAGCGGGCGTTCAACGGGGACGCGGACTTGAATAGCGGCGCCCGTATGATCGATGCCGCTGACCTGTTCGGTCAATCGGATGTCCTCCGGACTCGGCATGATGATGGCGGGGTCTGGTCGGCTTTTCATCTGCTGCATGGCGCTCTCTTGAAAATTGCAATCCTGCTCGCCGGGGTGGATGCATTACCTTCAGCTTGACGTCTACTATATACCCTGTTCAAACGCAGGCCGGTCGACAAAAGCGCCTATAAGCGCAGACTGGCTTGCCGGATGGCGCCGAGCTGCCGGTTCGGCCAGATCCACAGAGGCTGAAGGCTCGATGGCGCAACTTTCAGACGACTGCTTCGCTTTCGGCGGCCCGATGCGATCGGTCGATGATACCGCCGCACTGATTGCTTCACGGCTGACCGTTGTGGACGAGACCGAAACCGTCCAGCTGGCGAATGCCGATGGGCGCGTCCTGGCGAGAGATTTAGTTGCGCCGCTGCCCCTGCCGCCTTTCACCAACTCAGCCGTCGACGGCTATGCACTGCGCGGCGACGACCTGCCGGGAACCGCTGAAAAAGCTTTCCTCGTGAGCGACAGGATCCAGGCCGGGGTGGCCCCGGATCGGCCCGCCGCGCCCGGACAAGCCATACGCATCTTCACTGGCGCTCCGCTGCCGGAGGGGGCAGACACGGTCTACATGCAGGAAGATGTCCGTGTCGACGAGACCGGCAGGGTCATTCTTCCGCCGGGCCTGAAAAGGGGAGCCAACGTGCGGCCGGCGGGCGAGGATGTCGCAGCAGGCAAGGTGGTCCTGCAGGCCGGCCAGCGCATGCGCCCGCAAGATGTTGCGCTCGCCGCGGCTCTCGGCATGACGCAGCTCGAAGTCCGGCGCAAAGTTCGCGTCGCGATCTTCTCGACCGGCAACGAGATCGTCGCGCCGGGAAATGTCCGGGGACCGGCCCAGCTTTTCGATTCGAACCGTTTCATGCTTATGGCCATGCTCGCAAGAGTGGGCTGCGAGACCACCGATTTGGGCATTCTGACTGACGACAGCAGCCTGATCGCGGATGTGCTGAGCGAGGCTGCCCCAGGCCAGGACCTGATCCTGGCCTCCGGCGGGGTCTCGACCGGGGAGGCCGACTGCGTCAAGGCAGCACTAGAGAGTGTGGGCACCCTGGTATTCTGGCGGGTGGCCATAAAACCCGGCCGACCAGTCGCCATGGGGGTGATCAGGGGAACAGCCTTCATTGGGCTGCCCGGAAATCCGGTGGCGAGCTTCGTCACATTCGCCCATATTGCGCGCGCCGCGATCTTGGCACTGGCCGGCGCACGGCAGCAGCCACCAATTTCGCGGCCTGTGCGGGCCGCCTTTTCCTACCGAAAAAAGCCGGGGCGACGCGAATATGTGCGGGTAAGCCTGCGTGGAACGCAGGACGGTACATATGAAGCCGTCAAATTCCCGCGCGAGGGCGCGGGCCTGCTGTCTTCTTTGGTCCAAACCGACGGCCTTGTCGAACTCGGCGAGGAAGTAGCCCAGGTAGAGCCGGGTCAGACCGTTCAGTTCCTCGCCTATTCGGACCTGAATTGACGAACGCCG
This sequence comes from Mesorhizobium sp. M5C.F.Ca.IN.020.32.2.1, assembly GCF_004023105.1. Taxonomy (NCBI): domain Bacteria; kingdom Pseudomonadati; phylum Pseudomonadota; class Alphaproteobacteria; order Hyphomicrobiales; family Phyllobacteriaceae; genus Mesorhizobium; species Mesorhizobium sp. M5C.F.Ca.IN.020.32.2.1. The sequence goes on from NZ_RZSX01000032.1 coordinate 13,581, forward strand.
TCGGGCCGGCGCACGCAGTTTGCCGAGACCCCTGGCCGCTCTCATTTGCGGCAGCCGGGAGGCCGTGGCCGTTGACGACCGGTGACCGGTCCGCCATGGTGCGCCACCATGACAACGAGACAGCTCGATCTGACGGGATTGAAATGTCCCTTGCCGGCGCTGAAAACCCGCAAGGCGCTCAGCGGCATAAGGCCAGGCGAGCGTCTTGAGGTCCGTTGCACCGATCCGCTGGCGGCCATAGACATTCCCAATCTGATCAACGAAACGGGCGACCGCCTGGAGGCGACGGAACGGGATGGCGACCACATCATTTTCTTGATCGAGAGGGCGCAAGCTGCCCCGGTATAAACCGTGCGACAAATCAGGGCGCAGATCAGTTCTGTCGCGGCGCCCCGGGATGCTAAAAATTGCCAGACCGGCATTGCTTCAACTCGTGTGGCAGGTCCTTGATCAAAGGTGCGCCGGGCTCAAGGGCAGGATACGCTCACTTGAACTGTAATGCGGGAAACTGACAACGATATCGGTGGCTTGAGCCGCCTTCCTCAGACGAAGGGTTCGCGCCGGGAGGAGAGAGAATGACAATGCAGCAACGGCGGTCCCCGGATCGCGGACCCAAAGGGCGGGCGCTGGATGACGTGGCCCTGGCAGATGTCCGGGAACTTCTTGGCCATCGCGAACGGCGCCGGGATCTCTTGATCGAGTTCCTGCATCTGATCCAAGACCACTACGGTTGTCTGTCGGCCGCGCATCTGTGCGCGCTTGCCGAGGACATGCGTCTGTCCCAGGTGGAGGTTTACGAGGTCGCGACCTTCTACGACCATTTCGATATCGTGAAGGAAGGCGAGGCGCGGCCCGCGCCGCTGACAATCCGGGTTTGCGAATCGATAAGCTGCATGCTGGCGGGCGCGGAACGCCTGTTTGGCGAACTGGCCGGCGACGCCGACCCGCAGGCCATCCGCGTCATGCGTGCGCCCTGCATGGGCCGCTGCGCCACCGCCCCTGCCGCGCGCGTCGGCGACCGCGAAGTCGACCACGCGACAAGCCACAAGCTGTTGGCGATGGCGAGAGACGGGGACATCCGCACAGCGGCGCCTGACTATGTCGGCTTGGATGCCTATCGCGCTGCCGGTGGGTATCTGCTCTTGCAGAAAGTGCGCGACGGCGTGCTGACCACGAATGCCATTATCGAGATCATGGAGCACGCCGGCCTGCGCGGCCTCGGCGGCGCCGGCTTTCCGGCCGGCAAGAAATGGAGTTTCGTGCGCGGCTATCCAGGGCCGCGGCTGATGTCGATCAATGGCGACGAAGGCGAGCCTGGCACTTTCAAGGACCGCGTCTATCTTGAAAGCGATCCGCATCGTACCTTAGAAGGGGCGCTGATCGCTGCCTACGCGGTGGAGGCCAAGCGCGTTTACTTCTACATGCGCGACGAATACCCAGCCGTGCTCGCCATTTTGCGCGCCGAGATCGCGGCGCTCGAGGGGGCCGGCATCGTCAAGCCCGGCTTCATCGAACTGCGGCGCGGCGCCGGCGCCTATATTTGCGGCGAGGAAAGCGCGATGCTGGAAAGCATCGAGGGCAAGCGCGGCATGCCCCGACACCGGCCTCCTTATATTGCCGAAGTCGGCCTTTTCGGACGCCCGACACTCAACCACAACGTCGAGACGCTGTGGTGGATTCGCGACATCGTCGAGAAGGGGCCCGAATGGTTCGCCGCTCAAGGCAAGCCCGGCCATCAGGGAATTCGCTCCTGGTCGGTTTCCGGACATGTGAAGGAGCCGGGTGTCAAGCTGGCCCCGGCCGGCGTCACCGTGCGCGAATTGATCGAGGATTATTGCGGCGGCATGGCAGACGGGCATGAATTCAAGGCCTATCTGCCAGGTGGAGCCTCGGGGGGCATCCTTCCGGCGTCGATGGGCGACATTGAACTCGATTTCGGCGGCGAACTCGCCAAACAGGGCGCCTTTGTCGGCTCACATGCGGTGGTCGTGCTTTCGCAAGCCGACAATATCAAGGATGTGACCCTCAATCTCATGAATTTCTTCAAACATGAGAGTTGCGGGAAATGCACGCCGTGCCGGGAAGGAACCGAAAAGCTGGTAACGCTCTTGAAAGAGAAGGGCGTGCCCAACGAGACGGCGATGCGCGACCTTGAAACAGTGATGCGAGATTCCTCCATCTGCGGTCTTGGCCAGGCGGCGCCCAATCCGGTCAATCACCTTTTGACGCATTTTAGGGATGATCTTTGAAATGGCAGATGGCGTCATATTCACCCTCGACGGTAAAACGGTCACAGCTGCTGACGACGAGACCATTTGGGACGTTGCGAAGCGCGAAGGCACCAGGATCCCGCATCTGTGCCATGT